>JABMOB010000002.1 GCA_013204345.1 Parcubacteria group bacterium
ACCCCTGCCTCCCCTGCCACAGCACGTGCAAGCAAAGTTTTTCCAGTTCCCGGCGCACCCATAAGTAAAATACCCTTTGGAATACGAGCGCCAATTTCCAAAAACTTTTTTGGATTTTTAAGAAAGTCTACGATTTCAGAAAGCTCTTCTTTCGCCTCTTTTACCCCAGCGACATCTTTAAAAGTTACCCTCTGTTTTTTGTCATTCGGTGAAATCATTCGCGCTTTTGACTGTCCAAAAGTAAACGCTTGCATACCCGCGCCCTTGACCTGCCGTGTCATATACCACAAAAAGAAAACTATAAATATAATTGGGATAAGAATAGGGGCTAGACTCAAAGCCCAATATCCAAAACCTGTATCACTTTTGATTTCAATTTTTACATTTCCAAGCTGAGTTTGGGGTACACCATAATTGAAAAACGTTTGAGTGAGCGCGGTCGTGTCTTCTTTTTTAGAAATTTTCTTTTCACCATTTGTATAATCTATACTCAAACTCTCCCCTGAAACAGTGATATCGGAAACTAGACCTTTTGTGATATCAGTAGCAAGTTGAGAAATCGGTATTTGAATATCTTTTGAGGCATTATCGGTAATAAGAGAGTAAAGACCAATCAACACGAAAAAAATCAAGATTGTGGTAACAATATTAACCCAAAACTGGTTTTTATCCGGTAGCTTGCCCTTCCCACCACTATTCCCACGCTTTAGAATAATCTTTAGCTTCTTTTTTCCTTTATTATTGTTGAATAAGTCCATATTATGATTGAAAATCTAGTATAACAGAAATTACACCCCGACACCAAGTTTCTTATTGTTTTTGCCCAGACTAGTTTTTATTCACCTAAACCAAACACCTTAATACATTTTATTAATTATTTTACATTAATTTTAAAAAACTGGGCGATAAGAAACTTAGTGTGGGGGTAAAAAAAGTTAACTATGCAAAATGTTAGCGAGTAAATATTAAAAACTTCCCTTGTTTATGGATAACCATAGTTTATATGTCACATTGTGGGAATTGAGTTGGGTGTTGAAATAATGTAAACTTGTTTTATGGATAATAAACTCATAGTTATTATAGGTATCCCTGGCTCTGGAAAAAGTACTTTGGGTAAAAAAATAGCTGAATTAAAAGGTTACACTTTTTATGATATGGACGACACAATGCCAGAACATATGAAGAATAAGATGAGAAATAAAGAACTTGTTAGTGAAGAAGAAAGGGGCGCTTATACAAAAGTCTGGTTGAAAGATTTTAGGAAACTATTAAAAAATAATTCAGTTGTCGCGAGCATGGTTATACCAAGAGAACGACAAAGAGAAATGGTGTATGAGAATTTTCCCAACGCTATATTTATAAACCTTGATATACCATTAGAAGTTTTGAAACAAAGATTACAAAATAGAAAAGACCATTTTTTTAGTATAGAAACATTGGAAAAAGCCTTCAATAATAATGAAAAAATTCTAATTAAACATTTTGATGTTGATGCGACGCAAAGTATAAACAACGTTACTGACGATATCCTCAAATTGATATGATGGAAAAAATAGAATCAAAAGAAAATTTAAAATATAGTATCAATATAATTATTCATCGTCACGGACCCAAACAGGACATTGACGGACCTCTCTCAGAGGAAGGCAAAAAATTGACGGGAGATTATTTTGACGAAGCTTATGAAAATATAACTATGGATTCTTCTTCTGGTGGTATTGATATTGAATCATCTCCAATCCATAGAGCAGAACAAACAGGGCAAATATATTCAACGGCAATTAAAAGAGCGGGTTTAGGCGAGATAAAATCAAATAAAACAGATGAGAGGCTTAGTGAAGGTGGCATTGCGGAAAATAAAGATGTTTTTGATAAATTGAAAGAAAAATATCCCAAGGGGAGCGAGTGGCTTAGGGGTTGGTTAGAAATGGAATCTCGTCCAACACCTGAAATAAAAACTGGGAAAGAAGCCGTAGCAGATTTTTCAAGTTGGATTTTAGATAAAATTTTAAGTAATAAAGAAAAAGGAGGTTATCAAGAAGTTGACGCTTTTTCCCACGGTCCAGTTATGGCAGTATTCATAATAAAATTAGAAGAAAAACTAAAAATAAAGTTACTTCCTGATAATTGGCAGGATACAAAAATATGGAACAACGTATTAAATTATTTTTCAGGAATACACTTATGGGCAGATTCAAATACTCCAGACATTGTAAACTTATCCTTTGCAGATTCTAAAATAGAAATCCCAATTTCCACCTTAGAAGAATTAGCTACAGAAAAATAAAACCCTGCATAAAGCAAGGTTTTATTTTTGTTGTGGAGATGGCGTTATCGTTCCTTACAGGAACAGTACCCCGATTGGCTCGCCTTGCTCGGCTCAATCGGGCTTCGATTCTCGCACGAAAGCATCCCATGCTTTCTCATCTCACCCAAGCAAAAACTGCCCTTTAAGGCAGTTTTGTGCTAACAGGTGGAGATGGCGAGAATCGAACTCGCGTGCAAGAGACCGTCAAATATGAATCTACAAAGTTTAGTGTGTTTTTTCTGCTTGACGCAGATTTCGAAAGAGTAAGTATTAAACAAACAAAACCTTACAATTTCTATCCTCTAAGTTTCAAGAACAGATCGAGAAAATCTATTCCTTATTCCGAATATATAACATTTATGTGTCCCTATCGGACGTCGGGCCAATAAACGTCGCTTACGATAAAACGTGAGCGAAAGCAAAATCGTTGACTCCAAAATATGGAGAAACCAATGATTTAGCTCTTGTAACTAAGTTTTTTGCGCTTAGAATTTCCATCAGATTTAGGAGTTAATGGTGCTCCACTTTGCACATATGAGAGCAAGCCTTTTGTCTAGGCCGATCATCCCCCCAAAATACACATGTAGACCGTTAACTCTTTTCTCGGCATATATTTTAGAAAACACACATAATTTCTGGCTCGAAATTTGCTATGCTCGGCCCGTCGGCCTGCGCAATGTTTTCTAAAACATACGCCCTCGACAGGGTTAATTTTTACAAACATACTTTGGGGGACTGATTTGCTATGTCAAAAAACTTTAGGAAGTTGGGGTCAACGATCTTTAAATTCACGCCGAACTTCTCTTAGGGCATCACGCTTTTTTATTGTCTCACGTTTATCAAATTCTCTCTTCCCGCGGACAGACGCGATTTCTACCTTTATCTTTCTTCCTTTATTATACACCGAAATAGGCACACTTGTCAATCCTTTTTTTGATTCGATTTGAGATAGCAAAATAATCTCCTTTTTCGTCAATAGTAACCTACGATTCCTTTTTGGGTCGTAGTCCTCTGGTGTGTTTTTTGGTTGAAATGGCGCGATTTGTGCCCCGATTAGATACGCTTCTCCTCCTCGCATCGTGACATGCGAACCATCCAACGTACACTGACCTTTTCTCAAAGACTTTACCTCAAAACCAAAAAGTTCAATTCCGGCAGTAAATTTTTCCAGAACCTCATAATTGAAAGCTACTTTTTTGTTATAAGCCAAATTTGCCATATATCAATAATAGCAGGATAATCCGCTATACACAAAAATAAAAGTAATAAGTCAACTATACAAAAAAAATCTATAGGTTAGACTGAAATCGGACGGAACACTCAAAAACAAAGAACCCAAAGGAGGGTCAAATGACTCGGAAATACAAAGTCTACATCGGATGCAGTCTCACTTATGCCACGCCGGAATTCAGACAGGCTGTGGAAGACTTCAAGGACACCCTGCGCACTTTCTGCCAAGTTCTTGATTTTATGGGCATCGAAAAAAAACCCGGCCGAACAGCAGAAGACATCTATCTTCACGACATCAAGCATTGCGTCGGAAAAGCCGATCTCATGGTAGCCATCTGCGACCAACCATCCACCGGTCTTGGCTACGAAATGGCGACTCAAATCGAGATGCGTGGTAAGCCAGTTTTGGCTGTGGCACAAACAGATTCGTTGGTAAGCGATTTGATTCTCGGAATCAATGGAACGAATTTTGAGTTTCGGCGCTACGGCAACCTTACCGAGGTTACGGCGTGGGTCAAGAAAGCACTGGAAAGCATAGCTCTCCAAGCGGCCTGACACCCCCTCACAATGTTCACAATCCATCTGGTACAAACAAACATCTAGCCCCGCCAATCAAATGGCGGGCTTTTCTTTTTTAAAATAGTTGACGACAAAAGCAAACCGACTAAACTTAATTGATATGTCGCCATTAAACTGGAAACTCTACAAAACCTCTAGTGAAGCACTAGATGCAATGCTCGAGATGTGTCAAAATGCCCACACTTCTATAGATATGGAGCAATACATTTTGAGTGATAGTGAAATCGGGAGACAATTTATAGATATTTTAATAGAAAAAGCAAAAGCTGGCGTGAGGGTCCGCCTTCTTTGTGACCATGGAGGAAGTTCTGATTTATACAAATCCTCCCTACCGGCAAAACTTCGTAATGCCGGCGCAGAGATTAGATTTTTCAATATAATTAGATTGTGGAGACTTCGTGATTTTTCCTCTTGGTTTTTTAGAGATCATAGAAAAATACTCATCATTGACCAGAATCAGGGTATGACGGGTGGAGTCGGAATAAGGGATGACATGAAAAAATGGAGAGATACATCTGTACTCGTAGAAGGTGAGGTCGTAGAAGAAATGTCTAATTCTTTTGAACAAATGTGGGAACAGGCAAATGAAAATGATGTGCTTATCCGCATACAGAAAGCAAGAAAGATAAAAAAGGGAAATTGGTTTATCACAAGCGCACCATATTTTAAAAAAAGATTTTTCTACCATGAACTCCTCAGAGCAATCCGTGGAGCAAAAAAATATATCTTTCTTACCACCCCGTATTTCATACCCGACCATAGACTAATGCGTGTACTTAGACTCGCTTCCAAACGCGGTGTGGATGTCAGAATAATGATGCCGAGAGAGCATGACCTGCCGATTGTTGAATCTTGTTCACATGCTTTTTTCGAAAAACTATTGAGACATGATATAAAAATATTCCAATACACAAAAGAATTTTTGCATGCAAAGACAGCGGTTGTAGATGATATGTGGTCTACAGTCGGGAGTTTTAATCTAGACAGTCTGAGCTTTTTTTATAACTATGAAGCAAACATTATAAGCACCGACCAGAAATTTGCCTTAGAAATAAAAGGACATTTTTTGGAAGATATGTCTCGGGCTACCGAAGTCCTACTACCCAAATGGAAAGATCGTTCATGGTTTTTGTGGATACAAGAAGTGTTTGCTCTCCCCTTCCGTCGAATACTTTAAACAAACACTATTTTAGGTTGCTTTTTTAAGGCAAATATGTTAAATTTTTAATGTATTTAACATTTAAATCTATATATTTGAGCACCAGCGTTAGAATAAATCATCAGATCAAAGCCCCAGAACTTCGGGTTATAGGCCCAGAGGGTGAGAACTTTGGAGTAATTACCTTCAAAGAAGCCTTCGAAAAAGCGGTGTCTTTAGGTCTTGATCTTATAGAAATATCACCAAATGCCACTCCACCGGTTGCAAAAATAACAGATTATGGTAAATTTCAGTACGATGAAAATAAGAAGCAGAGGGTAGCAAAAACCAAAGCCCATGTAGTAGAAGTCAAGGTTATTCAGGTAAAAGTAGGTACTGGAGAGCATGATTTAGCACTAAAAGCGAAGAAAGCGTCTGAATGGCTAAAGGAAGGCGATCGAGTAAAAGTAGATCTATTTCTCCCAGGAAGAACTAAATACATGGATATAAAATTCCTCAAAGAGAGGATGGATCGTGTTTTGAAACTTATCACTGAAGATTACAAAATTGCTCAAGAACCAAAGAAAAGTCCGAAGGGATTGAGTGCGATAATTGAGAGAAAGTGATATAGAAATAAGGAGCTACGGCGACTATTTTTCTAAGAAACCCTGTTAAATAGTTTTTAAATAATAATTTAAAAACTAACATTTGATAAAAAGCAGAAAATAAGTAATATTATAAGGCCTAGAAAGTTTCAAAGGGAAGGAATATGGTTCTTAAATAACATCAAATGTTATTTAACAGGGTCATTATTTTCTAAAACTCGCTACGCTCGTTAAGAAAATATATGAAAACAAACAAATCATTTGCAAAAAGATTAAAAGTCACCAAGAATGGAAAAGTCTTGGCGAGAAAAACCGGTCAAAACCATTTTAATTCAAAAGAAAGTGGCCGAAGTCAATTAGCAAAAAAAAGAAGTGTTGAATTTAAAGTTAATAATAAACTTAAAAGCCGATATCTAGTAAATCTATAATATGACACGAGTAAAGAAAGGAACGAATGCATTAAAAACGAGAAGGAATATTTTACGAAAAGTAAAAGGTTATCGTTTTGGACGTTCCACAAAAGAAAAACAGGCGCAAGAAGCAATATTCCATGCTGGAGCATACGCTTTTGCACACAGACGCGACAAGAAAAATGACTTTAGAAAACTTTGGAATGTGAGAATCAGCGCCAAATCAAAAGAACTTGGTATTTCATATAGTAAATTAATCGGAGGAATGAAAAAGAAAAACATCCTAATTGATCGAAAGATCCTCGCTCTCCTAGCCAACGAGAATCCAGAGACCTTCAAACGAATCCTCGCAAAAATAGCGTAAGACGGATGATAAAAAGCCCCTTCATTGGGGCTTTTTCTTTATCTTCATATACTACGATATATCGTAGTATTTTACTAAATACTATTTACCAGCTACCTGTTATTGGCTACTTGAGCTCGTACACCTTTCCTTTTTCCGGATATATCGCATTAATTCCCACCTGATCACGCAAGCGTTGAACTAGAAACAATGATGCTTTTGGTTCTCCCATTGCCACAAAAACTTGTTTGACAGTCTCGGCTGTACCACCCACAAACTCTACCAAATGATCTGAGTCTTTATGTGCGGAAAAACCACTGATCATTTCAACACGCGCTCGAACTGTCACCATTTTACCATGTATAGATACCTTTTTAGCTCCTTCTTGAATCTGACGACCTAGTGTACCTACCGCCTGATAACCCATAAGTAAAATTGTGCTTTTTGGATCAGGTAAATAGTTCGTTTCATGATGTACCACCCTACCAGCATTGGACATACCGGAGCCAGCAATAATTATTTTTGGATTCGGAACAGAAAGAATAGCTTTTGAATCTTGACTTCGCGCAGTTTCTTTGATTTTTGGGAAGTTAAAAATATTATCACCAGAAGCAATTTCCTCTCTAACAGCTGGACTATAATATTTCGATATTCTTTTATATATTTCAGTAACTTTTATAGCTAATGGTGAATCCAAAAAAACAGGTACTGATTTTATCTTGTGCTCTTCTACCAAATTGTTTATTTCATATAAAATATCTTGCGTTCTTTCCAAAGAAAAAGCGGGAATAACCAAAGCGCCACCGGAAGCAACGGTTTCTTTGATGATTTGCTCAAACCTTTTCTCCCGTTCTTCTTTTGATTCATGATTTCTATCACCGTAAACACTATCCATAATCATATAATCTGCATCGATCACAGATTCAGCATCCCTGAGAATGGTTGACGGTGAATTTCCAAGATCACCCGTAAATACAACTTTCTTTTTCGAGCCATTTTGAGGATCGGTATATGTGAATTCGTATATTGATGAACCAAGAATGTGTCCAGCATCTTTTAAATAAACTTCAAAACCATCGGCAAAAGTTTTTTTCTCATGATAAGAAATAGTTTGCCAAAGAGAAAATGCGCGGGCAACATCGTCTGCACCATATAGAGGCTCCTCACCGGTCCTTTTTGCTTCAAATGACATTATATTCACAGCATCGGCAAGCATAAGTTCGGTAATACTTTTTGTTTCTGGAGTAGAATAAATCGTCCCAGAAAAACCGTCTTTCACCAACTTTGCTACCTTACCAATGTGGTCAAGATGAGCATGGGTGATAAATAAAAAATTGATTGATTTTGGATCATAAGGAAAAGATTTTTTATTTTCTTCGTGGGCCTCGGCAACACCCTGTAAAAGTCCACAATCTATAAGAATTTTTGTATTTCCATCATCTAAAAGAAAGTTGGCGCCAGTTACCACACCTACCCCACCCCAACAAGTCAAAGAAAGATGCCTGTTATTCATCCCCGTTAGAAAAATTTAATTTCTGATTATATGATAATACCACTTTTATATACTAACATTTTTAGATGAAAGACTATATCAAATTTGCTGATTTTCTAACGGGGCAGGTTGTTTGTTTTTTTATATTCAGTAAAAAGATACCACGATGACGCAAGAGCCCCCAAACAATCAAAAATTATATCGGACATTGTATCTTTCCAATACCCACGAAACAAAACCGAAGTGACCCCATTTGTAACTTCAAAAATCTCCCAAACAATACCCGCGAATAGGGCCGAGAAAAGAGCGATAGATAAAAAATGTATGTATGTTCCTTTGAGGGGTTTTATATATCCGGATAAAAACAGAAACCACAAAACGACAAAAGCAATCCAAAAACCACCTAGAAAATGCACAACCATATCAAACCACCAAACATTAGAGTAGAGATAAAATTTTAGAGCAAGAATATGGAGGATGGCGACAACCAAAACAATATATAACAAATGTCTAAAGAAAGCCGTTTTTGGTGCAGAAATTTTTTCCATAATCATCATCATAACTTTTATTCATAAATAAAAAAACTACCCCATCACCAGAGGTCATATAGGCTTGCGCTTCGCCCAGCAAAAAATGTGCTATTCGCACACGCACTCGCCTTGGTGTTGGTGATGGGTTAATATTTACAAATCATGTTTTGTTATTCCAAACAAAATCACGAGAAAATATTAAAATTAAAACACCCCCGAAGGAGTGACTTAAGTAGGGTCACTTGGAGATATACCCTAGTAGTAAAACTAGGTGGGTGTCCTCAATGTGTGTTCGTCTGAAATCAATTAAGTTCTCATCGGAACGACATAATATTGAACTCCCTTGATATTGCTTTAATCTAGATAATATCCCAAATAACCCTACCTTAATTATAGTCTCATTAAAAAGTAGTGCAAGCGGGAAAAGGTATGCTGAATATTAAAAATAGATAACCTGCGATCCAAGGCCTGGTATCTAGACTTTATAGACTTTTGACTTTCGGCTCGATGGTTTATTCCAATAAACCATCAAGATTCACATCATAGAGAATCTTGTCCTGAACAAGATTGTAATCCGTTAATTCATTTTTACTAAACCAATGTTTTATTTCATCTTCCGCTTCTTTTGGAGAACCAGAGGCATGAACTAAATTTCTCACGGCTCGAGTATCATTGTCGGACATTTGGTAAGAGTCTAAAACAAAATCTCCGCGGATTGTTCCAACGTCAGATGTTAAAGGTTCTGTTCCTCCAGTTATTTTTCGAACAATTTTTACGACATGAGCTCCTTGCCAAACCATAGCAATCACTGGACCGGATGTAAGATATTTTATTAAATTTTTAAGTACTTTTTCTGTAACTTCAAAGGGGTCCGTAGTAGGAGGGGTCAAACCTTTATCCAAGTAACCTTTTATAGCTTTTTCACCAGTAATACGTCTCCACTCTGGGTCAAGGGTATAATGTTCCTCTACCAAATCTGCCGACGGCACGAACATTTTTACACCAACAAGTTTTAGCCCTGTTCTTTCATAACGTTTTATAATCTCACCAATAAGTGAGCGTTGAATACCGTCTGGTTTTATCACAACTAATGTTCTTTCTGTTTTAGGGTGGTTCGTCGTGGTCATAATTTTTTGATAAATTTAGTTAATATGAATCACATTGTACTACTCTCTAAAAAAATCGCCAGTTTATTTTGTTAATATATTTGCCTTACTTTCTGTAATAACAATTGTGTGTTCGAAATGTGCGCTTCGCCTGCCATCTGATGTGTGGTAAGTATATCCGTCTTTTGCGAGAACAACCTTGCCCGTGCCTTCATTCAACATCGGCTCAATAGCAATGACCAAACCAGGCTTTAGTATCTCACCCTCGCCTTGCTTACCCTGATTTGGCACAAAAGGATCTTCGTGGACTTTATAACCGACGCCGTGACCAGATAGACCTTCTGCATGCCCATAACCAAATGGTTCTACAAATTTTTCTATAGCAAAACCGATATCACCAACAGTTGCTCCCCCGATCGCGGCTTTGATACCAACATCAAGCGCTTCTTTTGTAACTTTTAAAAGTTTTTTTGCTTCTTTGTCGATTTTACCAACGCCAACCGTGACTGCAGAATCAACAATAAGTCCGCCGTGAATTATTCCCATATCAAGACTAATGATGTCTCCATTTTTGAGAATTTTTGGCTCTTCATTCGGTATCCCGTGAACAACCTCATCATTTATCGAAACACAAAGACTTGCAGGATAAGGGCGCTTCGCTCCCCACGGTTGATAATTCAAGAAGGCGGGTGTGTCACCCTTTTCTGTAGTAAGTTTACGCGCCAAATCATCGAGTTCCTTAGTAGAAACCCCTGGTGCCACTACACGAGAAACTACCTTGAGAATTTTGGCCAACCTTTTACCACCCTCTCGCAAAACTTCAATCTCTTCCTTTGTTTTTATCGTAATGGTCATCTAAATTTTCAATTTTGCGATTATTTCCTTATTAACCTCCTCGATCGTTTGTTCTCCATTTATATCTAGGAAATTATAATCAGAATTATTTTTATAAAAATTAACTGTCGGCATTACTTCACTATCAAACCAATCTAACCTTCTTTCTATAACCTCCGGTTTATCATCTTTCCGTGCTCGTCCCAACAATCTTTTTTCTGACCACTCCCGACTGACATTCATATAAATAATATTTGGTTTTTTTATGCTATAAAATTTAAGTGCAGAATCCAAAAGTTGCGCCTCATGAAGTTTTCTTGGTGCGCCATCAAAAATGAGATTCTCTTTACCGGTATAATTATCAAATAAATAATTTTCCCAAAGAGCCACCATAACGGATTCCGGCATAAGAGCTCCTTCATCTAGAATTTTCTTGGATAGCTTTTGGGTATAAGAATCACCTTTCACAAATTCGCGCAAAAAAGATCCCGTTTCAATATGGAGGGTTTTACAGAGATTATCGTGCTCACATAGGTGTGCGGTCAATAAATCAGCCTGAGTGCCTTTCCCGCACCCAGAACGGCCTATAAAAATGAATGTTTGTGGGTTCATAATTAGTCAGTAGTTAATAGTAAATAGATAGTAGTATTATACAGATTTTACTCCTTTATTCTACAAACTACTGACTACTAACTATAGACTAGTTATCTAGTATTCTCTAATAGAAACCTGAGCGTCGATTTTTTTGATTAGATCAATCACAACAGAAACAACGATGAGAAGTGCTGTACCTCCGATGGCGAAAGCTGTGATTCCCGTCACTGCTCGAATAATAAGAGGTAGAACAGCGATTGCACCCAGAAACAATGCACCAACCAAAGTTAATCGAGTAAGAATTTTTGCAATATAATCAGATGTGGGTTGACCTGGACGAACACCGGGGATAAATGCGCCACCTTTTTGAAGATTTGTAGAGATAGAATCTGGATCAAAAGTAACAGCTGTATAAAAATACGTAAATACAAAAACCAATAAGAAGTATAAAACAGCATAAACCCAACCGTTAGCGAGCAGGTCTAGAATATAAGATGAGACTGATTTGACTACGGGATTTGCAAAATTAGCAAAGAAACGCAAAATCATTTGAGGAAAAAGTAAAAGAGATAGTGCGAAAATAATCGGGATAACTCCAGCTTGGTTTACACGCAAAGGAAGATACGTTGAGACTCCACCATAAACCTTCATTCCACGCACTCGTTTTGCATAAGTGACGGGTATTGGTCTTTCCGCTTCTGTAACAACCACCACTCCAGCAGTAACAAGAATAATAACCACAAAAAAGGCTAGATAAACCGGAATTTGAGATGGGTCAAAAGTAAAAATAAGTTGACTAATAGTTGTCGGCAGAGTTGCGACAATACCTGCAAAAATAAGCAGAGATACTCCGTTTCCTACCCCATATTCGGTCATGAGCTCACCAATCCACATTATCAAAAGAGAACCTGCTGTAATAACAAGAACATTTATAGTCTGATCCGTCAGACTCAAACCACCCAAAATTCCCTGACCTTTCAAAATGGCTAGAAAACTGAAAGCCTGGACAAAGGCCAGAGGAACAGTGAGAATCCTACTATATTGGCTAAATTTCATCCTTCCCGCCTCACCTTCGTCTTGGTATAAAGCTTTGAGCCTAGGCGACATAATAGTCAAAAGCTGCATAATAATAGAGCTTGTGATATATGGACCAACTCCAAGCATAATAATAGAGAGGTTTGAAAGACCACCTCCAGAAAAAATGTTTAGAAGTCCCAAAAATTCGTTGTTCGCCAAAAGTCCTTGGAGTTTGATAGCATCAACACCTGGAATAGGGATCGTCGCAAGTAATCTAAAAACAATCAAAGCCACCAAAGTAAATAGAACTCTTTTTCTTAAAACTTTATCCTGAAATATGAGAGCTATTTTATTTAGTAATGTTTTCATGAAATTTTTTTCTTCTACTTTCGACTTTACTTTATAGACTTTACGGACTTTACAGGCTTTCGGCTATTGTATCGTTCCCCCCGCTTTCTCTATTTTTTCTTTCGCTTTAGTGGAAAGTGCGCACCCAGAAACTACAACTTTTTTACTGATTTCCCCGCCAGAAAGAATTTTTACTTTAGGAAATTTACCTTTTTTTATCGAAATTAACCCCTTTTCTACTAAAATCTTTGGACTAATCTTTTCTCCATCTCCAAAAGCTTTTTCTATCACAGAAAGTGAAATTACTTCAAATTTTTCTTGGATAGTTCGAAGCCCAGCAATACCACGACCACGAAGTTTTGGAATTCTTTTTATAAAATCTCTGATTTCTGGACGAGTGTTATGTCCAGCACGAGCAGTCTGACCTTTCCCTCCACGTCCAGATGTTTTTCCACGCGTACCACCACGTCCAACCATTTTGGATTTTTTATTTTTTGTTTTTCTTTTTAAATTATGGAATTGCATGTTTTGAATTTTTATATTTTGTTTTTACTTTAAGGACTTTACGGACTTTGGACTTTGGACTGGTTGGCAAAGCCGACTATTCTTTAACCTCTTCCTTCTTTTCAGCTTTTGCTTCAATTTTCGCACCCTGTTTCACTGGTCGTAACTGACTGAGCGCTTTTATCGCCGCTTTGGCATTATTTACTTTATTCTTTGTTCTTGAGAAAAGTTTACCATTTATATCTTTTATACCAGCAAGTTCTATGACATTTCGGACAGAACTTCCAACAAGCACTCCTCTACCCGGGGCTGGCATAAGTACTACACGAGAAGCACAATATTTTGCACTTACTTCGTGAGAAATAGACATATTTTTTGTGAGATTTATTTTAACCATACGTTTTTTAGCATCTCGAAGAGCTTTATCAATAGAGAGAGAAGTATCTCCGGCTTTTCCCATACCTACACCTACTGATCCTTTCCTATTTCCAGCAACAAGGGCCACACTAAAAGCAAACCTTCGGCCTCCAGTAACAACACGAGTCACCCGTCTAATACTAATTATCTTCTGATCAAATTCTGGTTTAACACGACTTTCTCGCCTAGGGGCGCGTCTTTCGTTTTTCTTAAATCCTCGATCGTCGTTTTGGAAAGGGTTTTTTTGGGGACGAGTATCCGTGGTAGATTTCGCTGCAACAGGAACAACCGGAGTTACGTCGGTTACTGGAGTATCTACATTATTATTATTTTTTGTTGTGTCTTTTTCCATATTTCTGTTCAGATATTAAAATTCCAAACCTCCTTCCCTAGCACCATCGGCCAAAGCTTTCACTCGACCAGTATACACAAAACCTCCTCGGTCGAATACCACATTTTTTATTTTATTTTCAATGGCTTTTTTGGCAATATTTTTCCCTGTTTCTTTCGCCTTCTCCAACATTAAACCCGTTTTTACCTCTTTAGTATTAGCGGAGACTATTGTATTGCTTTTTGTATCATCAATAAGCTGGGCATAAAGAGTTGTGTTTGATTTAAACACACAAAGACGAGGTTTTTTTGCTGTTCCAAAAACTTTCGCCCTGATTTTAGCGTGCGTTCGTTCTCTTTTTAATTTTTTTGCATTTACGTTTTTCATTGAATTTTATTTTGTCTTTACTTTATGGACTTTATGGACTTTCGGCTAGACATAGTCGGCACGGCCGACTATGTCGTTTTCTTACCCTGCTTCCTTCGAATAACCTCATCTGCATAACGTATACCCTTTCCTTTATAAGGTTCTGGTTTTTTCAAAGCCCTAACCTGTGCTGTAAACTGACCGACGGTTTCTTTGTTTACACCCGATACAGTAATAATATTTTTTTCAGAAATAACTTTCAGATCTTTAGGTATGTTTACTTTGATTATATGTGAGAAACCGAGATTAAGTTGCAAAACATCCTCTTTTACTTCAGCTTTAAAACCAATACCTTCCACGATAAGCTTTTTTTCAAAAGCCTTATTCACACCAGCAACCATATTTGAAATATGAGAAGAATATGTACCCCATAAAGCAGAATTTTCCAAACTTTCTCTTATTGGTTTTAATGTAACTTCTTTTTCAGAAATATTTATAGCGATTTCTCCGGTAAAATCTCTTGACATAGTCCCGAGAGGACCTTTTACAGTAACAACCCCACCTGAATTTGTAACTTCAGTTTTGTCGGGAATCGCTATTATTTTTTTTCCTATTCGTGACATGCCAATTTTATATGAATGCTAATGAATAATTAAATTGCGCGCCCTGTTAAATCCCGCCTTGCGGGATCATTCGTTGGTACGAATGATATTTAACAGGGTAGTGTTTTGCATCCACACTTTGAAGTTCGCAAGCAAACTCCAAAGTGTGGGCACAAGCCACTACCATATTCTAAACAAAACCTCACCCCCAACGTTTTCTTTTTTAGCTTGCTTATCACCCATAATACCTTTTGGAGTCGTCAAAACGAGCATACCAAACCCTTGCTTCACTTTCTTTATATCCTTAGCTTTGTGATAAACCCTTCTTGAAAATTTAGAAACTCTTTCTGCTCCCTTTATTCTTGACATACCATCTTCATAAATAAGGCCAATCTCAATAAGATTTGTGATTTTTTTGCCTTTTTTTGTGACATCTTTCAAATAACCTTCTTTTTGCAAAAGTTCAGCTATAGCGAGCTTGAGTTTTGAGTACGGCAAAAGCAAAGACTCCTTTTCGGCTTCTCCTGCATTCTTTATTCGTGTTATCATATCCGCGATTGGATCGTTCATATTTTGTCTTGGTAGTATCAGATTACTGACTTACCATGATGATTTTTTAATTCCGGGAATTTTCCCTTCGTTGGCTAATTCTCTAAAACAGATACGGCAAAGGTCAAAGTCTCTCATAAATGCACGCTTTCGTCCACACTTAAAGCATCTTCGAACAATTCTTGTCGAAAATTTTGGTGTCTTTTTAGCTCGTGCGATTACTGATTTCTTTGCCATAAAAAAAAGCTTTTAAGAGCTTGGGCTACATACTAACAAGACCACTATAGAATGTCAATCCAATAGTTAATTTTGGCACTACGCCTTAGGTGCGGGCTATTTTAGCCTTGTGCCAAAATCCCTGCCTGCCTCGCTATACTTGGCGCAAGCAGGTACTACCAGATCAACCCTTTATACCTTAAATCACATTCCTCTTAATTTAAGCCATATTTTGGAAGAATAAAGGGGCTGTTTAAGTAGACCCTTGACAAATATGGCTATATAACAAAGACTGTACATATGGATAGAAATTGTCAAAAACCAAATAAAAGATATATGACCCAGAAATCTAATGGGTTCATTTCTGCGCTTACTACAAGCGTAGCACTTATATTTGGCCGAGATAATTTTAAGATGTCACTATTCTCCTAATACACACCTAAAATCAACTTAGAAAAATCCCGGCTAAATGGAAGTCGGGATTTTTATTTAGCAAAAATGTTCACAAATTGTTCTTTTACAACTCACACAAAGGAATCTAGGTATGAAAAAGAAACGTCGCTCAAAAAAGAAAGACTGTGTTATTTTTCGCAAAGGCAAGAGGGTGTTCCTCGGCCCGATTGAGCTTGAACATGTTCCCCTGCTCACAAAATGGATCAATGATCCTGAAGTGAATGAATTTCTCACCATCATCAAACCAAACTCTTCTCTCAGCGAAGAGAAGTGGGTGCGATCTTTAGGTGACAGAGAAAATGACGTCACATTTGGCATCTTTCTTTTCTCCACTGGAGAAATGATTGGTGTGATCGGTCTTCATCAGATCAACAATGTGAACGGAACTGCAACTACTGGCACGATTATCGGCGAGAAAAACCAGCAAAACAAGGGCTACGGAACGGAAGCCAAAATGCTTCTCCTTGAGTACGCCTTCAACACACTCAACCTGCGCAAAATTTGTTCTCAAGTCTACGACTTCAACGGCAGAAGCAGGAAGTGTTTGGAGAAGTGCGGTTATAAACTTGATGGAGGTGACCCGCTTAAGGCTCATGTTTACCGTAACGGTAACTTCGTAGATTTATACAATCTCGCGGTTTTTAAGGATGATTTCCTCAAGCTTTGGGCAAAATACAAGAAAAAGTATCTTGCCTAAAACAACACAAAAAACACCAGCCCCGACCTGGTGTTTTTTATAATATAGTTAAAATTAATTTCTCAGCTTGTTCTAGATATTTTTCTTCAATAAGGCTTGGGGCATCTAAATCTGAGTGATAAACGGTCATCAAATGTTCAATATTTGCACCGATAGTAGAAATCTTGGAAGAATGTAAATCTATATTATCTATTGGAAAAGCGAGCTTGATTATTTTGGGATCAGTAATAACTTCTGACGGACCATTCCCAACACAATCTACTGCGATAATTTGCTTAGCTACTTTGAATAAATTGGGGTACTTTTTTTGGAATACTCGAAAACCATGACCCCAGTATACGGGCATATCGTAGGAGAGTTCTTCATTACCATCAAAAACAAAAAGTGTGTTCTCCAGCAAAGAAGGTTTTTCTATCAAAAGTGAAAGAGAGGTAGCGACGCCAGAAGCATTATCAATGGCCCCAGGTCCGATAGAATCATAGTGAGCAAATACAATTGTTTTTGGTGATAATGAGTTGCCGACTAGAATATGAAACGAATCCCCCACCCACCGCTCTACTTCTACCTCACCTCTGATTTTTTTTGCCAAAACAACTTTCTCTAAATTTTCCCTTGAAATAGCAACGGACGGTACAAAATAGAAATTACTCTGAGAAATTGCCTCACAGTTTGGATTGAAATTAATATTTGGTACATCAATAAGATATTGAGATGAGATTAGAGAACTTACAATTGAATCTTTTTTATCGATTATTCCTGAAACTGTCGAACACCCCTTGCAGGGCACATCTTCTCCGTCAACATTTAGAAACGCCTTTTCTATAACCGGTATAGTAATTTCAAATGGCTCAACCTTGTGTTCAATTTTGTTATCTTTTAATACGCGAATTATCAGCTCTGCACCTTTTTGCATAGCACTACCTTGGCGTGCTCCCAACTGCACCAGATCATTAATAAATTGTATCGATTTAAATTTCATATTTTGTAACTTAATTATAATAAAAATAGGGCCTGATAAACAGACCCTATTTTGAATCATCGAAATTGAATGACTTTCTCGGCAATCGTTCGAAACGTATTGCACAAAGAAGAATGTTCAATCTGATGATTCATAGAAAGGAGACGAGTCAAAGCTTCTGGATCGTCGATAAACACCTTGTTGCAGTAAAGCATATCCGGAGTAAGGGGCGGGACTTCTATCACAATAGGATACGCACCCATCATAGATTGTATTATCTTCATTGTTCGCTCAAAAAGCTTTTTAGCTTCAGGAACACCGCTATCAGGATTTTCATAGGTCTCCAAGAGAACCATATCCCCAAGAAGAAACATTGCCAAATACAATGGGTAATACCACGATGCCGGAGGTCTGTATGTGTCATCAGCATTATCCACACCATCCATAAGAGAGTCTCTAACGTCATAACCATCAACGTTTTTATAGACAAACGACGGTCTTTTGGTAGATTTGGCTAAACATTCAGCATGAAACAGAGACAGGTCAGGACAAAGATAGTCGGGTCCAAAAACAGATGCCCGCAAACCATTGTGGTAACTAATTAGATCTTTCCCATATTTTGTTTGAATACAAGAAAGAACTCTACCGGACAATTTGTCACTACTTTCAGCCGCCACATTATCAACATTGACAACGAAGTTACCTTTTTTAGACCAATATGTCCACGGCACCTTTATACGAGCTCGCTTGTCGTGATTCTCAAATACAAACTTATCACGAACAAACTGAAGTGTTATAGGTTTCAAACCCAAAAGATTAGAACCGATATACACAGCGATATCTTCGGTGCAAATAGAAGCAATTTGTCTAGCGAGAATACTGCACACCACACCATTCTTACAAAATGGAGTGTGTTTTTCCACAATTCGAGAAAAGTCCTGCAAACCATAGGCTTTATGGGCCCATTCATCAAGGCGCTCACGAATTTTTTCTTTAATAGAACGTCTTTCCACCAAAACACTTTCAAGCGCATCTACAGTCCTGATATACATGATCAGTTTCCTTTTGTAAGTTGTTCCAATAAGAGTTTTCGAAATTGAACACGTTCACTATCTGTGAGTTCCATTTTCTTTTTCAACACAGTTGAGACATAAAGCACGTTCTCCTTTTCAAAGACATCCACAATATGCAAACCCGTCTCGCCATTTCTATCGACGATTTTACAAATCGCCCGCGTCTCGCTGACGAGATTTTCCAATCGACTTTTTCCCTCTTTTGTGTGTGCTACCTGTATGTAGATTTCACGAAAACAATACTGAATCAAAAAACGATCCATTTATTCTCCTTTCAAAGAACTACCAGCTTTCCCCTATTGAAAAGCTGGTATGTAGTTTGGGAAGAATTATTTCCAATACACAAATCAGCCCTCCAAGTAGGAAGATGTATAGTGCGCCCAATGCCAATATGAGATTTTTATGATTTGTATTTTAGATTGATTTTTTTTCATTTATTTTAATTAGTTAATAAAACAAAACACCCCTCTTAGTTCGAAGGGTGTTTTTGATTAAAGATATGTGTCCTGTTTAGATAGATTTAGCAGACGCACCAATAACCCCCTTCGTATGAGAAGTGGTTATAATGCCAGTTATTCAATGTTATGGCTGTCTTTTTCATTACTTATTTATACTACTACATACCCAAATCCTGTCAACCTACTTCACCGCATTCAATTCCACGTAGAAAGTGGAGCCTTTGCCAGCAACGGTGGATTCTACCCAGATTTTACTGTTTCAACATACTCTCCAATTGCGATTGCCTGACTAAAGTTTCTTCATGTAAGCAAGCCAATAATTTCTTTTATATGACTGCCTATTAAACTGAGCATAGTTTGTCTTTTTGATAAGTTTCTGTATTTCAAAATACTTAGAATACACAACGACAAAATCGTCACGAGAAAAGACTCTTTCGGTAAGATTCATATCTTTATTAATATAAGTATCATATTCTGAACCTGGGCTCTGCCGAAGTAGATTTTTTGCATTCTTATCTCCATCCTTACACAAAGCACGTACAAAAAAATGTCCATTTACCTTTAATACTCGATGAACTTCTTTCAGATAAATTTCTCGCTCTCTCTCATTAAGAGAATTGGATGACATAACATCTACAATCAAATCAAAATATCCATCATCAAAATGGTACGGAGCTCCTATATCTCCCATCTTATAATCAACCTTAATGTTCGTTTCTTCCGCTCGAGAAATAGCTAATTTAATAGCGACTAATGAGATTTCAAGACCAATAACGTTATTACCCATCTGCGCTAAATAATTTGCATTTTTACCATTCCCTGACCCTAGATCAAGAATATTCAAATTCTCTACAAGCACTTCCTCGTCTTTTCTGAGGAACTTAATATATTTTCTAAGATCACCCCTCGGCTCTTCTCCTATTTTCAAAAGTTGAGGATTCTTATATTCTCGTTCCCACGCATCTCTTTGGGGCATAATTTTAATGATTACTATGGTTTGAAAAGTAAGCCTCTCAACTTACCCGAGTTTACCCTGTTGCGAGCCCTTCCTTATAGTCAGCTGTGCCGTCTATTAGGACTTGCCTGCGACAGTGATTTGACCATTACTTACTTTTTTGCAGGGAATTCCACAAAGAAAGTAGAGCCTTTGCCTTGACCTTCGGATTCCACCCAGATTTTACCTCCATTTGCTTCTACAATACCTTTAGCGAAGTATAGGCCATAACCGGTCGAGCTGACGTTAACTTTGACAGAATCTTTGCCACGACCACCTTCTGTGAATAGATGTGTTTTGTCCTCCGGAGTAATCCCTACACCTGTATCTTTAAACGAGAAAATAACCCTTCCATCAGTTCGCAACAAAGCAACCTTCAATCCACCGGTCGGTGTGTATCTTATAGAATTGTCTATCAAATTTCTAACGACATGTTTTGCAATCTGATCCTGATCACCCACAACAGTAAAATCAGCACCTTCAGGAATATTCGTTTCAACAGAAAGTCCTTTTTCTTCGGCATCCGCTTTCAAATCAGAAACTATTTCCAAAACTGAAGTTTTCATATCAAACGGCTTCATGTCCATTTTCATTTTACCGTTCTTCAAGTCAGACGAGCTCAAAATATTCATAACCATATCTACCGCCTTTTTGGTATCTTTGTCGGCAACTTTCACAATATCTTTAACTTCTACCGGCACATCACCATAATCCCCTTCCAAAATTCCGCCAAAAACAGCTCTTCCTTTACCCAAAGCACCTTTAACCTCGTGACTAATGAAGTGTACGAGGCTCTTCAACTGCTCTGCCAACATTTCAATCTTTTCTCGTTGTTCTATCTCCTTTTTGACACTGTGAATCAAGTTGAGTCCAATGAATCCAGTCAAAATCAATGTGATGGCAACAAGAATTTGGTTTGTGCTATTTTGTATAAAGAAAAATTCTGAACCGATAACAATAACCAAAGAAACAACAAGCGCTTGTGCACCAATCAATTTAACACTGAACGCCCTGAACTTAACGATCATATAAACAAGAAACGCCATGAATACAGGCATACCGAACAAACCATACTGTAGAATTTTCCAATTGTCAGGATTATCAGGGTTGACCAATGATGCAATACTACCTATCAAATTGCTCCCGGAAAAGGAAAAAGAGAAAAAGAGAACACCTATGGCAAAAAGCATAACCTGACTTCTTTTTGGCTTGACCGATTTCACCATCTTCCTTATCAGGTATGTAAAGAGAAACAGAAAATTAAATACTTCTATGAAATAGAAATAATTTATAAGTGGTCCTTGTTGAGATTCGCAATTGGCAACATTGAAGCCGTATAAATTAAGTTGTGTGGGAATTAAAACAGCAAACGATAATAATATAAAACCAAAAAGCAACTTGGCCCAAAAAGGAGGAGTTTTTTTGTCAAGAAAGCTGTATGCAAAATATAAGACTGCCATAGAAATAGAAATCTCAACAAGATTTACTATAGACCAGAAAAACATCACCATTCTACTGTCCGGGCTTACCCAAATAATTATGTCACTAGCCACCCATATTGAAAAAAGAATTCCGATTACCAACAAAAGTCTTGAGGCAAAAAGTTTCCTGTTGTTCGTAAAAACAAAAATACCTAATATCAAACAGATAACGGCCGTTGGTATATGAGAATAATAAAGTAAATGGGGAATATCGAAGTAACAAATTTGTATATTTGAAATAAGGTTATACATAATATTTTATTCGTAAAAAGATAATTTACCCTTATCTTTCAACAACTTATAAGAAATAATATCGTAAGATAATTGAGCTGCGGCATATTGTGTCAATACATCATCCTTTATCGGAGATACTTCTACAATATCAGCTCCGACCAAATCCCTACTTTTAATCAAAGATCTGATCAGTTTCCTGGTGTAATGCCATTCCAGACCACCCGGAACTGGCGTACCAGTAGCCGGCATATGTGCTGGGTCTAAACCATCGACATCTATAGTTAAATAAACCTTTTTTGTTTTTATCGAATCTATTATAGATTTTATACTATGTTTTTTGCCTCTTCCCCATTCAAAAACTTTTAAGTTATTTTTCTTTATAAACTTGCTATCAAAAATAGAATACGTCCTAATCCCAACCTGAACAGATTTAAAACCCAATTCACAACCCCTTCTCATTGTAGAAGCATGGCTAAACTTGTCAGATGTTTTCTTGTAATCATATGTGCTATCTCTTAAATCAGGATGAGCATCAATCTGTAAAATGGTCACGTCAGAGGGTTTGTGCAATTTAGAAATTCCAAAAAACGAGCCTATAGACACCGAATGATCTCCGCCCAACAACACAATAAACTTATCGCTATGATTAGTATAAAAATCTTGTATTTTCTGAACCATTTTATCTGGAGATAATTTATTTAACCCCTTCAAATCATGGTGAAAAATTTTTAAACTTCTAAAAGACTCCTCTTGCAAAAATCTGTCAAAAAACTCCAGATTACCATGTAAACATTCAACAATTGCATGCGGTCCGTTTTCCGCACCAGACCTATAGGTAAACGAATGACCGTATGGAGCACTTAAAACTACTACTTCAGCTTCTTTTATATTTTTACAATTTATTATGGATTCAATCATTATATAATATCCTAATTAACCGGCGTTGCTGTGGAACACTCTTCTCCGTCTGATATATTATCTGGCGTACAATAAGTAACGGTACAATCTATTTCTCCACTTTTACAAACAAGAGCGTCACAACTAGAATCTGCTGGATCACAAAGACTCACATTAAATGCCTTCTTCGTTACAACTTTATAATAATCTATATTAGTGGAACAATCTGAGTCTTCACATGGTATATAAAAACAAGACTCTGTTTCTGGATCACAACTTGCATCTGCTGTTATTAGATAATCTTCCTCGATAACATACCTATAAAACGTGTAGCCAATAGCGACAAGGGCAACTAAAAGTATAACCGCTAGTAATATTTTTGACTTTTTGTCCATTTGATTATTATAACAATAATTACAATGTATTCACAGAAAATATGAAAAGAAATAAATTAACTTTTTTCTCCATACTCTTTTATTCTACCACAAAATCCCCCGCTGGTGGGAAATTTTCCAAATCAACTAAAACCTTTGGAAAATTAGGTTTTTCTAGGTTCTCCCTTAAGATTGTTTTATGATATAAATCTATAGGTTCAGTAGATTTTTCCAAAACTTCAAATACTTTTTTAATATCTATACATTTCATCACATAGAACAAATAGTTTTCACCCTGCTGGCAATCAATAAAAGCGCTCTCAAATATTACACCCTCTTTTTTTAATGTTTGTAAAGCCTCATCTTGTCTAGAATTTATGACTCCAGCCCATTCTTCGATTTTTTTAAGCGAGCCTTCTTTTATTTTATATTTTGCAATAAATGTTTTCATATATTTATTTTTATGGAAAAAAATGTGGTTCCGAAGGATAAGGCCTTTTCCATTTTAGAGTTAATGGGGTCAGCCACCATTTATACTCATCTTCTTCAAATCCTTCTTCGCAAAAACTCCCTTACCATATCTCTCCGTATCTCTAACCTCCAACTTAGGATTCACCCATACACTAAAATTTTAGTGTATGGGCAGGTCCATGAAAACATCCGCTTTTTGGATTCCAATCCCCCATCAGAATTCTTTTCCTCATTCATTATATTTTTATTCTACCACAAAATTTACCGTTGGTGGGAAAGGTGGGAATTTTAACTTTGACAGCGACACAAGCGAGATGTAATCTTATACATAAACACTCTTTCACAGTAATGTGTTGTGAAAAGTATGTTCTTTGCAAAAGAGATCGTTTCTCTCATTTTGGGTTAATCCCAGAAAGTTTGGTGTTTTATGACTGCCACAAGCATGTTGGTTCCACCAATCAGAGTGGAAAGGGGTAATGTCGCACCCTCGTCTGCGATACCGGTTCAAGGGGTTCTCAGTGAGCTGATAATCCCCGCAGTACGGGGCGAGTACTACGCCTACTCCTCCGAATTCACGGGGGAACGACCTCTCTACGCACTTTTGAAGTGCAAAGCGAACAAAGCCCGCCCAATCCCGGACGCAGAGGAGCTTGGCCGTGAAGTCAACTTCCTCTTCCTGTTCGGTAGCCCGACCCATATCCAAATCTATGCGATCAGGGAGGCGCACACTTCTGGTCTGCTAGGCAATTCCGTTAACGGTAAATTGTTTGGCGAAACGTGGATCGCACCTGCTGAAATCACAGCCGAAAAATTCTACGAGATCCGCTCGCGTAAAGACGTGACGGCGCTGGTGAAGACCTGCGAAACTGCGTGCTCGAAGCGCAAGGTGTCCATCGCCCTGAATCAGGGAGCGGTTGTCGCCATGATGACCGATGGTGGCAAGTACGGCCTATTTGTTGTGAAGGAAATCACATCAGCATCGATCAAGATCGATGCCTGTCACATTCTGCTGTAAACCCGCACGACTCATCAACAACCTCTGCCACCAAGGGAACACTAACCTTGGTGGCAGATTTAATTTAAGGACCAAACATAAAATAGGTATATAATATATAAATTATGAAAACAATTATTCCAGATAAATTAAAAGAGGGTGATAAAGTTATGGTGGTAGCACCTTCTGATTCTCTTAGTCTTATTTCTAAAGAAACAAGACTTATTGCAGATGAAAGATTTAGTAGAATTGGCCTGGAGTTATCTTTTGCCAAAAATGTTAATGAGCTGGATGAATTTGATTCTTCGAGTATTGAATCGAGGGTCAGTGATTTACACAAAGCTTTTTCGGATAAAAATGTAAAAGGGGTATTTGCTGTAATTGGAGGTTTTAATTGCAACCAGCTTTTGCGTTATTTAAATTGGGACCTAATAAAAAATAATCCGAAGGTTTTTATTGGTTATTCAGACACGACCGCGCTACAAAATGCCATATATGCAAAAACTGGGTTGGTCACATACTCTGGGCCAGCATATGTCACGTTTGGTCAGAAACTTTATTTTGACTACACATTGGAATATTTTAAAAAATGTTTACTCAGTGACAAAGAATTTGATATTTTACCTAGTGAATCATGGAGTGACGACAACTGGTACAGAGATCAGGATAATAGAAAGTTAATCAGGAATAATGGCTGGCTAGTTATTAATACCGGCAAAGCAAAAGGAACGATTCTTGGTGCAAATATCTGCACCCTTAATCTTCTCCAAGGAACAGAGTATCTCCCAAATATATCTAATTCTATTTTATTTTTGGAAGACGACGGTGAATCAAAGCTAACAAATTTTGATCGCGACTTACAATCTCTTATCCATCTTCCGAACTTCAATGAAGTAAAAGGTGTAGTTATAGGACGATTTCAAAACGCAAGTGAAGTAAAAACCGAGCAACTGAAAAAGATTATTAAATCAAAAAAAGAATTGGATCACATACCAGTACTGGCAAATGTTGACTTCGGGCACACTGATCCCATGATTACTTTCCCCATAGGGGGAGAAGTCGAATTGACTGTATCTGACAAAAAATCGACGCTAAAAATGGTCAAACATTGATTAAGTAAACTGGTAAGGATAATGGAAACGAGTTTTTTAATTTTTAATAGACATGTCAAATCCGATAATTCAGTTGAAATTCGATCAAAAACTAGACCTAGAGATGGGTTGGGAATTTTATTCGGACCAGGAATTTGGTGGTTGTAATTTTTGGAAAGAACGAGCATTAGCTCACCACCCAAAGCTTTCAGAAATTGAAATGGCCAAAAATCCACATCTTTTTTTAGATCAGTACATTTCTGAATTTTACAATATTCATTCTTCAGAGATGAATGGCCTTAGCCAAAAGACACCTTTGTATCTTAGTGAATCTCAAGATCTCTTTTTTGAATTGGTTGACAAGATATTTAATCATTACCCTTGGCCAAAAAAAGAGTTCGTCGGCATCTTTTCAATTTTTGATTTTTGTCCGCGTTTTATAGATTCAGGCAGTTTCCAAATTTTTCTTTATGATAATCGCCGTATGCAACTTTTTACTATTTTCCACGAAATGTTACATTTCATTTTTTATGCTTATGCTCAAAAAACTTTTCCGGAAAAGTTTACAAATTTAAATACTGATGAGGGTAAATTTTGGGATTTAGCAGAAATATTTAATGCTGTGATTCAAGATACGGATGATTTCATTAAACTCCACGGCAAAATAGAGGGTATTGGTTATCCAAACCACCAAGAAATGATTATTACTGGTAAGGATTTATGGAAAAATAATCCTAATATTAATGGGTGGATTACTGAAATGATGAAAACTCTCTCAAAATAAACGCAGCAAAAAATATGCAGAACTATCTTACGTATTTGAAAATATTATTCGGCCTACAAATTGTCGCCAGAGGTCGTGTCAAGATTTTCCTCATCAATAACTGGAGTATCAGAAGCTTGTTCTCCACCGTCCGTTAGAGCTTCCTCATCAGTGACAACTTCTTCCTCGGTATTCACCACTTCAAAATCCTGTCTTATAACAGTCTTGTAAAAAGTGTAGCCGATTGAAGCGACAGCAACGATTATTATGACCCATAACAATATCTTTGATTTTTTATCCATTGTAGTGCTATTATGATTCTAATTATATATGAAAATACTATTTGTCACAAATGACCTAATTGCCGGGAATCTTGCATATCTACTCACACAGGAGGGTCATGACGTGAAGCTTTTTGTCCAAGAAAAGGACCGACGCAAAAATTTTGACCATATGGTCAAAAAAACCAACAACTGGAAAAGGGAGGTGAAATGGGTGGGTAAAGACGGACTTATCGTCTTTGATGATGCCGGCTACGGTAAAGACCAAGATAGGTTGCGAAAAAAAGGATACACGGTCTTTGGGGGATGTGAATTGGGAGACAAACTTGAAAACAACAGGGAGTATGGGCAAAAAATATTTGCCGAATGTGGTATGAAAACAGTAATGCTCAAGGATTTTGACAATATGGATGATGCAGTAATGTTTGTTAAGAAACACAAAAAGGCATGGGTGATCAAACAAAATGGACACGCAGCAAAGACGTTAAATTATGTCGGAGTATTTTCGGACGGACGTGATGTTATAAGTGTTCTGAAAAATTATCTGCAAAATAGATCGACAAACAGGGAGAAAATAACTTTGCAAAAGAAAGTTGCTGGTGTAGAAATCGGTGTTGGTAGATATTTCAATGGAAATGATTGGGTGGGGCCAATGGAAATGAATATAGAATACAAGAAATTTTTCCCAGGCGACATAGGAACAACAACAAGCGAAATGGGTACACTTGCTTGGTATGATGACAACGAAAACAATAAACTATTCAAGGAAACTTTGGCCAAAATGAAACCCTACCTAAAAAAAATAAATTTTAAGGGTGATATGGAGGTGAATTGTATTGTGAACGGAAATGGGGCTTTCCCCCTAGAAGCAACGCCCAGATTTGGCTCACCGATAATCCATCTGCATAGCGAAATACACAATTCGCCTTGGGGAGAATTGCTCTACGCTATAGCATCTGGTAAACCTTACAATCTAAAATGGAAACGTGGTTATGGGATAGTGGTGCTATTGGCATTGCCACCATTTCCATACACAAAAAACATCAAAGGAAATCTGTCTTACGGAATGAGTGTCCATTTCAAAAATATACCCAAAGAAAAAATGAAACACATACATTTTGAGGAAGTTTCAAAAAGACCTGCAGAAAATGTGAACGGGGAGACATCTTATTACGTATCAGATAACAGGGGTTATGTTTTATACGCAACCGGAATGGGCAAAACTGTAGAACAAGCAAGCAAGAATACTTATAGATTAGTGGAAAAAATTATTCTTCCCAAAACATTTTACAGAAATGATATCGGAGAATCTTTCAAAACAGATCAAAAAAAGCTCAAAAAATTGGGATACCTATAAATGCCGAAAACAAATCGTTTAATAGATATTCTTGGGAGGATATTTTAGTCCCCTTTTTATAAAGTTGGTCTCAACTTCTTGTAAATCGAATTTTTGTTTGAAATAGTTTGTGATAAAATCTTTATCCAAACCGTTTTTACAAGTATAAACGTCAATACTTACAAAACCTCTCTTTGGAAAAGTATGGATACTAATGTGACTTTCATCAATAATAACCACACCCGTATATCCACCAGGGTCTTTTTTGCCATTATCTTCGGCCCGATAAACTTCCGGATCAGAAAGTTTTTTCATCCCCAACAGACCAGGTAACTCTTCCAAACATTTTCTAACAAGTTGTTTGTCGTCAAGTAAACCTTCGTTTCCACCATAACCGTCTAGGGTGATATGTTCACCAAAATGCTCATTCATAATTTTCATTATATCACTTTCTGGTATATTGCAAATAATTATATTAATGGACACAAAAAAAGAGCTTGTGGATGTAAATCACACAAGCCCTTTGACGATATTCCAGAGCCAACTTATGGCATTCATGCCGGTGAAAAGTACAAATACCCACCAGAGATTACCAACAAACACACTGCCAAGAAAGATCTTCCAATCTCGACGACTGAGCCCGTTGTAACTGCCCTTTCGCATGTACACAGTTACAATGAACGGGTCGAATTTGATGGACAGGAGAATCATTGCGATGGGATCACTTTTGGTGAGAACCCACGCGATAATCCGGCGCATCCTACCACCCTTCGACTCTTTGAGAAGCTTCAGGGTCTCAATGCCTAGCCAGTCCTGTTTGGACCAGTCGTAAAACAGAATGGTGAGGTAACAAAGCACCAAAGAAATCAGCATCACAGCGACCGAACCCCACACTAACCCTCCGTAATAAAGAGCGAGAGGATCTACAAAAAAATCAATCCCCCAGACCATCAGTTGGTTGGCAAGGAGGCCAACCCCAATAATTCCAATACGAGCCTTGACTGATTTAGAATCCAAGAGTCACCTCCTTTCTTTGTTTGATTAGTTGGTTGAAATTGCCTGAAACGGCTTCAAAGGACACGAAAATCACACTGACTTTCTACTTTTTATTCTATACTATTTCCCCCAAAAAGTCAAGTGCTATCGGGTTGAATCTATTTTTTAGATTTTCTCACATTTCTAAATACTTATTTGTATATATCTCAAGGTGGCTAGTCTTTAAACTTAAACTGAAAGAAAAATTCTTCCTTTTCAGACAAAATCTTTACGATAGACTCAAAATATTCCGCAATCAGAGGATGAGAAACCACCTTATCTTTCTTGTTTTCAATTATCTCCAAAAGCGATAGATCATTTTTTTCCCACGAGTAACCATCATCCAGATAGATGTTTAATATTGGTAGTAATTTGTCTAATGCATAAACAAAATTTGCTTCAGGCGATTCCCTTCTCTCATAAATTTCTATGAGAGAATAGATCTCTCTATTTTCAGAAAATTCTTTTTTCAATGTCTCAAGGGCTGTCTTCTCACCCTTTTTCTTATTTTTATGTTCTGAAGAAAAGGAAGAGAAATCACCTGTATATCTCTCCAATAAATCATGTACTAAAGAAAACTTAACTACGACAGAAATATCTAAATCAAGCTTTTCTTTCTCTATAACCATCCACGCAACCAAAGCAAGCTGAAAACTGTGCTCGGAGTCATTTTCTTGCCGTTGACCGTTTCTCCTCCACACTTGACGTTTTATATTTTCAAATGATCTAGTAAAGGATACTGAGTTTAATAAGTAAGTTAATTTCATTAAGTTGTATTTTAACACAAAACTATGCGATAGTTATGACACCAAACTATGAACGGATTTATATTCAAAAGCAACAAAAAAGATAGATCTGTTAAAATAGACGCCAAGCGTGGATCTGTGATCAAAATGATTTTAGATCCCCGTGTTCTAAAAAAAGAATATTCCGTCCAACGTTTTTTGGGCGATGCAGGTATCGCACCCAAGGTAAGGACACTATCAACTGAAAAAAGGTTTTTTGAGCAAATTTTTACAAAGCAAAAAACAAAGAACCTCGAACTGACCAATGAAAACATTAAGGCTCTTGCGCTGCTACTGAAAAAACTCCATTCAACAAAGATTCCTCGAAGTATTTTAGAATATGTTAATAATCCTTTTTTGAATCGAAACCTGTATAATCCCCTATTGGTGTGTGAAAAAATGTTAGAGAATAATAATTGCTTACAGAAAAATAGAGAGCTTTTACAGAAAAAAATGAATACCTACTTACAGATACTGAAAAAAACTTCTTACAAAGTAGGTCTCATACACGGCGATCTAAGGAAAGAGAACATCCTTTTGTTTGATCAAAATATTTTGCTAGTTGACTGGGAAGATTGTCGCATTGATATAACAAGTTGCGATGTTTCTCAGCTATTTTACCTGCTTGATTTTGACAATACTCAAGAGAATATTTTTTTAAAATATTACAATGAAAAATATATAACCAAAGATATCCTCACAATGCACAAGGTCCTCTTAATCGTGTATGAGATTATATATCAAAAAGTTGTTAACGGTGTAGATGATATAGGTCGCATACACAAACTCCAAAAAGTCTTGGATCAAGCCTAATTAAGATATTTTTTCAATATATTGAGAAGTGAAGACGGACTATCCACAAGTTCTATCTTAAATCCCAATTTTTTATAAACACCAGTTTTATCGTCACAGTCATCCAACAACACTACGTCTTTATAGGTTAAGCTATTCTTTTTAAGATAATCGTCAAAAAAAGGAATGGCGTTCTGCTCGGTTTGATATTTTACCACTTGAAGTTCATTGGAGACAAGAAAGTTATCGAAATAATTTTCAAGACCCAACGAAGAAACAGTAAACCTTCTAAAGGTATCCATATTATCAGTTGCTATAACAACACTTACCCCCATGTCTCTTATCTCCTGCACAACAGGAAGAACACGATCATTTGCAAGCCTCATATTCATACAACTTTCCTTGAGAGTACTGAGGATAATCTCATATTTAATTCCCGTTGCAAATGATATCTTTTTACATATATCCTCTGATGAGAACTTGCCAAGCATCCAATCCTTAGAAAGATTTGGATTTTCTAAAAAAATATACTTGGTTATTTCCTTATGGTAACAATTATATGGATGATTTGGCACAAATAATTGACTCCAAAAAAGAGAATCAGATAACGTATTAAACCAGTCAATAAAAATTGTTTTGTACCCCATCTTTTACTTATTAGATTAATTATAGCATACTATGAACATACCAAGCTAATATAGAAAATGTCTATAAAAAACAAAATTGTATGTTTTTCTCCTCATCCAGATGACGAACTTCTGGGTTGTGGGGGAAGTATCATAAAAGCCATAGAAAAAGGTGCTGATGTTCATATCTGCTATATGTCATACGGTGAAACTGGTAGTCCTAAACACAACTTTGAAGACCTCGGAAAAATCAGAAAAAATGAGGCATTGAAAGTTTGTAATTTTATTGGAATCCCAACAAAGAATATACATTTTCTTAAAATCCCCGATAATCAGATAGAAGCAAGCGACTTTGGGAACTTTACACATATTATGAAAATAGTGCGAGAAGTAAAACCCAATATTGTATACCTGCCTCATATCAATGAGCAATCACACGACCATGAACAAGCGCACAAACTTGTTATGAGATTGGATATGGCAGCCAGTAATAATTTTTTTGAATTCGGAAAATCGGCGTGGTGGGTTGAAACCGTACTTGCCTACGAAGTCTGGACCCCAATGGAGAAGTATCAGTACTCGGAGGATATATCAAAATATCTTGATAAGAAAATAGAAGCTTTAAAAATGTATGAGTCCCAGACAAAAGAACAAGGGAATGTGTCAGATTTTATAAGCAATAAAGCAAAGTGCCTTCCTGGATATAGAGCGGCAATGACTATTGGCGAATATCGGGAAATGTTTCAGGTTTTAAGAATGCCTACCTTGTATGAATAGCGACCATATATCAAGAAGTAAATTAAATAAATTCCTTAAACCCATTAATTTTGCTGGATACGAACGTGAAATGGAATCGATGCCAAAATCTAGTTTTTTGTTTGTTACATATAATAGGTGTCCATACAAAAATTTTGATAGAAATCCTTTAGTTTGGGCATTCCAAAGTTTAATAAACAACCGACGTTATGAAATTAATGATTATGTTGTTATTGATGATTGTTCTACTGATTATACGAGAGATTGTATACGATGGTTATCCAAAAAATACGATATAAAAATCAGATATTTCAAAAATCGTAGAAAAAAAGAATATTCCCATAACAGGCGTATGGGAATCTACAAAACAAAAAATAATTTAGTCTTCATGGGAGATGATGATTGTATATACGCTCCTGAATTTCTTGCTGGTAGTATGTTGACTCATTATCTACTAGAAAAAAATCTTGGTAAATCAAAAATCGCTGTCATTAATCTTCCTGCTTACGAAAAAAGCATTTACCCAAAGAAAAGTGTACAATTAGCTGACATTGGAAAGGTTTTTCTTAAAAAAACCTACTTCCGGCATGAATTTGATAAATTCCCAAAGGAATATTTAAGACACCCTCGATATATCAACAAAAAAGGTGACATTCTTGAACCGATAGAAGTAGATACATTCAAAGGGGTTAACTTATGCAACAAAACACTCATTCTTAATTGTGGTAACTATATGGATTTATCGGAATGGAACTATGGATACTCGGAGCACATCGAATTATCCAGAAGAATAAACACAATGGGTTACCTTATATTTCATCAACCAGACCCAAGAATAAGTTGCATTCACTTACAATTTGGCAAAAAACAAACAAAAGACATTCTTAATAGTAGATTAAGAAATAAGAAAATCCTAGGGCTCAAATATTCTTTAGGAAAAATGGTAGATTTATCAGAAATAAACAATTTAAATACCGGCGCAAGAGATTCAGTTGAAATATTTCACTTTGTTGAGATTGGTAGTTTTTTCTCTTTTTACCTTAAAATATCAACATCTCTGGGTTTAAAATTTGCAATCAATCAATATAAATTTTTTGTACTGCAAGAAAAAGTATACCCATTCATACCTAAATTTAATTATCTATCAAAAGAAAAACGGAAAGACATATTTTACAAAGCAATCCAAAAAGGGCTAGAGGTTAGTAAAAAACAAAGTAACAAAAAATTCAACGGAATATATAAAAAAATAATAAAAGAAACACAAAAATTATGTACTACGTTTTCATAGTTACCATATTACTTTTATTTTTTCGGACAGTGTACTCCACACTTCAATTACTGACTTCAATCTACTGGCTTGAAAAAAATAGACATAAGGATATATCAATACCAAATGAAGATATTCAGTTTTTCATCTTAATCCCGGTTTTAAGAGAGCAAAAAATATTAGAAAATACTGTAAATAATTTTCTGAAACTTGATTACAAAAAAACTAAGATAACTATTTTTTTAATTTCTACAGAAAAAGAAAATCTTGACGCTCATGGCAAAAAATATTTCGGTTATACAACAATGGATTTAATAAAGAAAATAAAGAACCAAACAAACGCTATCCACAAAAAACAAATCATCAAACATATTCATTATCCACATACTACCGGCAAGATGGTAGACCAGTTAAATTTTGCTCTGGAACAAATAAACGAAACAACAAAAAAAAGGGAGGGGGTATTTTTTGCTATTTATAATGCAGACTCAAAACCACACATTGATTCGTTTAATAAAGTTTCCGCACTTGCCCGCAACAAAAAAATAAGAGTATTTCAACAATCCTCTCTCTTTTTGAGTAATTTTTCAGACATGGAAAAAGAAAGTTGGCTGTCAGAAAAATATCTAAAAACCAATGCTGTTCTGCATAGCCGCTGGACATTGGCACATGAGATCCCGAGAATGTTACGTCAATCTTTTTTTCTTAATACATACAAAAAAAGATTTTTTCTATCTCACTGTGTTGGACATGGACTTTTTTTACGAGCAGATTTAGTTACTGATATAGGTAAAATCCCAGATACAACAATGACCGAGGACTTGTTTCTTGGATATAATCTTTCGTTATTAGGTGAATCAATTAACCCCGTACCTGTTCTAGAAAACGCAGAGGCCCCGAATAATTTTATCGGTGCGCTCAAGCAAAAATATGTTTGGTTCTTTGGTCCGTTAGATCATTTTAACTATGAAAGATTTTTTAAACTTAAATATGGAACTAAAGTAAATTCGATATTAATAAAATGGTTCACATTACAAGGAATCCTACCAGCAATTGCATGGCTTTTGATGGGGTGGGTACTTATTGCCGTACTAATCTACCCAATAGTACTGGGTGATCATTGGTTGTTATTAGTGAGTATGCTAATAATTATACTCTACGGACCAATTGGATATTTATTAGTTATGATATACGCAAAAAAAATCGGACTTCTCGACGCACGGATAAGTGACTATTTTTGGATACCAGTATTTATCATACCAACTGTTTTTTTACACAGCTTACCACCAATCTATAGTATTTTTAGTAAGTCTAGAAAGTTTTTTACTGGAAAAGATCCAGACAAACCTAAAACAGAAAGATGAACAGATAATAAAAATAGAAGGAGATTTTTTAAAATACCCCTTCTACTGTAGCTTGCCAAATCGTCGGATAATTGCCAAAATTTCTTCCTGAACAATGTCAGACTCGGTATTTGCATCAACTCTTACGAATTGGTGACTTTTTGTGGCTTCGTTTCGGAAGAAATCCGTTAAATACGTATTAAATATCCGATCGTAAAAATGTGGTAAAAATCTATCCCTAAAATGAGCGATGCGTTTCTCAAGTTCTACCTGGGATACATCCATAAACACAGTAATGTCAGGTTCAATTTTATGGAAAGACAACCATAGTCTCTCGACATCTTTGTAGACGGCGAGGCCTGTAATGTGTTGCGCTGCGAACTCAAAACCAAGGCAACTTAGATAAGTACGATCAACCAGAACGATTCCTTCTTGATCGTACCGATCATTTTCAAGATCAACCAAGCGCCGTTTTTCAATATCTATAAAAAATTTTGCTGCCTCCAAGTTTTCCACACATGAACGTGGTGGAAAACTTGGGGGAAAAAGATTCAGTAATTTGACATAATAACCATACTCATTCACAATTCTAGCCTTCAAAAGATACGACAAACGGTGGATCATTGTTGTTTTTCCAGCACACACAAGACCATCAAATCCAATTATAAACACAGAAACCTCCTTTCTTTGTTTGGTTGAAATTGCTCGAAACGTCGGGAATAGATTCAAAGAGCCTGAAAATCACACTGATTTTCTACTCCTTATTCTATACTATTTTCCCCCCAAAGTCAATGGTTTGAGAAATGGCCTATTTATTGATTACCCCACCCAATCCGTTATGATACAGATATTTGAAAATCAAATACTTATCAAAGTGATTCAAAAAACTCAAAATGAGTGGTAGTATAAGTGCAACAAAAAAGCAGTTCATGGTTGGTTAAATAAACTACCCTGTGACAAAGACAGCAGGGAAACGAGTTATACCACAAAGTTGTTGGTAAGGGCATGTTTTTTATAAAGTTTCTGGCCTTAAGTATTTCCGTAAAAGAACCGAAGGTGGTAAAATAAAAAAATGACAAAGAAATTTACTGACGAAGAATACGCCGCAATACTTCCCAAAAAACAAGTTGGAACGGCAGTTTTGTTTTTTAACACAAAAGGAGAATTGCTTATTCTAAAACCAGATTACAAAGACGGATGGCTTGTCCCAGGAGGATCAACCGATAATGATGAATCCCCCCTCCACTCGGCTATTCGAGAAACAAAAGAAGAGATTGGGCTCGATATTACCGAATTACAATTAGTAGGGATATACTATGGGCCTAGAAAGGGAGTTTTTACAGACTCTCTAAAATTTATTTTTTCAGGAGGCACTATTACTGATAACCAAATAATGCAAATAAAATTACAAATAGAAGAATTGGAAGAATACATTTTTGTTTCTCCAGAAAAGGCAATACCCCTATTGTCTCCGAGCTTACAGAAAAGCATACCCGCATGCTTAGAAGCCCTAAAAAACAATACCGTTGCGTATATTGAATAAAAAAAATCGGAATCCCCTGCTGGTGCAAACATCGCAATACGTTTTTGGAAAGATTATTCTCATTTTTATAATTTTTACCTGAAAATCAATAACGAAGCGGAGCGAGTAGCTTTTAGGCTATTTTTGGTTTAATATAGATAACAACATGATAACCTCAAAAACTATCACTACTTGGTCCAGTTTTATTTAAAACGAACACACTGTTTCGTTTAGTTTGATTTACGTTAATTAGAAGAAGAAAGTCTCATAACTCAACCCAAAGGAGATCTCTCGTGACTTACTGTGCTGTCGGAAACCGCTGTGCTGTTGATTTTACAGATTTACAACTCACAATCCCCCCAGATAAATGTCTAGAAATTCTTAGGCAAAAAGGGTTTCGAGAGATTAAAGTTAATCTCGTAGAACTCGCCCGTAAATGTGTCAGCGTTTCAAAATATCGGCGAGGTGCCAGACTGGATGAATCACCACAAGTGTTTGATTGCTCAAGTTTTATAAAGTGGCTTTACGGCCAAAAAGGCATCTGGTTGCCACGCCGTGGGATACAACAAAGAGAGTTTGGCGTTCCGGTAAACCGCGAGAAAATTAAGGCTGAAGACCTTGTATTTGTCTCTGGTTATATTGATTACTACTCCACAAACCCTAAGGACGGTGTCGGGCATATCGGTATAGCTACTGGTGACGGGACAATTATTCACGCCGCCAACAGCAAGTTGGGTGTAATCGAAAGTTCTTTCGAAGATTTTGTGAGCAAGGGGTTTAGAGGAATAAGACGAATTGTCCCAGATGGACACCTTGTCCATACACTCATTACCCCAGACGAACGCGGAGTAGAATGGTCTGACGATATTCGCTGGATTATTCTCCAAGAACCGCGAAAATAGTTCTTTGCATCAAAAGCCCACGACCCAAAATCGTCGGGCTTTTTTATTTAATCAAAAAAAGAAAAAGCTAAAAATTATTGCTGTTTGTTTTTTAAACAAACAAAGATGCATCAACAGAAACTAGTTTAGACGCTGATGTCTCTGGATGTTTTTTTAAATATTTGTCCACTAGATCGTACCCCAGAGTATATCCAGTCCAACGTGGTATTTCGACAGGTTTTGAACCAAAAAACCATAGATTATTATCATATGTAGGTTTGTTCCACTCTTGCACAGCCTTTTTCATAAATATTTTCTTCTGTTCAGGAGTCAATGCGCAAGAATAGGGTGACGGTTTTGTCCTACCAACTACTTCCATAGCAAAACGATCCGCTAGTCCTTCAAAAACGAGTGCTTCAAGCAAAGTATCACCCTCTACAGATTTCTGCCAGCGAATTGTGTGATGAAATTCATGGGAGAGAATGAATAAAAGTTCTTCTTCGAGAGCTTTCTTAAAATTCACATGTCTAGGGTTGAGTGAAATAAAAATTTGATTAGCATTAGGTGTAAAACCACCAATACCGCCTATTTCATCGATAGTTCCTCGCGGATTATCATAAAATACAATATCCACTTCTTTAATAGGCAACAATTTTTTAACTATATCAGTAGTAGATTGGGCTGTTGACCTCAATTCAGATTCATAAGGCTGTAAATCTTTTGAGGCAGTAAGAATATGAAAATCGATAGACATAGAGGGATTATAACATTTATTTTATATAAGTAATTTTGATACTCAGACATTATTCAGAACTTTTGATACAATTAAGAAATGATTTATTTTGTAAGACATGGTTTAAGTGAAGCAAACGTTAAAAAGGTTTTTGCTGGTCAGAAAGATGATTCTTTACTAACTGAAAAAGGCAGAGAGCAGGCAAAAGAAACTGGAAAAGAAATTATTACAAGAAAGCTTTTGATCGAAAGGATCGTTTCCTCACCATCCAAAAGAGCGCTCGAAACAGCGGAAATAATAGCGAGGGAAATAAATTTTGATATTTCAAAAATAATTATCGATGATCGCATTACTGAATACGATATGGGAAGTCTTTCGGGTACACCGTATAATGTAATTTCATCCTCAATTTTGGTGACTGCTGAAGGGACAGAGAATCCGCAGGTTTTCTGCAATCGTATTTGTTCTTGTATAAAAGAATTGGATAAATTACATGGGAATACTCTAGTAGTAAGTCATGGCGGTGTAGGCAGAATGTTGGAAACAATTAAAGAAGGTAGAAATGTCGAATTGTTTTATGACACTGCAATTTTACCGAATGCCTCAATCACTGAGGTTAATTGGATAAAATAAGAAGAGATTCCGTTAATGCGAGAGAGGTATTCTTGGAGAAATAGATTTTATTTTGATTCATGAAGCTGTACCTGTTTCCCAAAAATCATTATTGTTTTTGATGCTATCGAGAATATCTTTAACCGACTTTTGTGGTTTGAAATTTATTTTTGAAAAATCTTCCAGCGAGACCCACTCGAAAGCTAGATGATTCTCTTTTGATTTTATGTTGCTGTAATCACTCAGTTTTGTCAGATAAATGTAGAAAACTTCATCGTATTTTTTACCCCCTTTCTCATACGCATTCCTTACTTCAGCAACTTTTTTCAAATCCGTGTAATTTTGTCCGATTTCTTCCATCAATTCTCTATCCAAAGCAATTTCAGGTGATTCACCATCTTCAATATGCCCTCCGGGTAAAAAGTAATGCCCTCCGCCTAGCAAATTTTTACAAAGCAAAATTTTGCCGTCTTTTACTATTAATGCTCTGACAATTCTTTCTAATTTTATTTCCAACATATTAATTTCTAATTTTACTCAATATGATTTCCACCGTCTCCTCCGGAGTTTGTTCGGAATTATCAACCACCTCTCCAAAAGCTGGAGAATGTATGCCAATTTTGTAATGATGTTTTATCCTTTCTTGTTCTGAATCTTCCAATTCCCTGTTTCCTCTGTTTGTGAGTGTTTTTTCAAGTTTTGGTGCGAGAGTGAAGGTGTAAATTTGGGTATTAAGGTCTTTTAGACCATCTATCAGAAAATTATAATTTTTCTCTGATAAAGGATACGGGACAACTACATTTAGTCCCTCTTTTGAAAAATTCCTAGCTATAGAAACAGCGTTCTCAAGGTTTATTGATATAGATTGATCTATTGGCATCCAACCAATCATTTCTCTGAGCGCATCAATCTCTAAAAGTGCAGTATTTGGCAACTTTTCTACCAAAAGTTTTGCAACGGTACTTTTACCAGCATTTATTGATCCATTAAGTAATATAATCATATTTATAATTTAACAAATATACACAGAAAAAGCCCCGAAATAGAATTATTCTTGAACAAAACCTTTTACCTGTAGATTCCAAAGTTTTTGATATATTCCTTCATCTTTAACAATCAGTTCTTCATGTGTACCGTCCTCAACTACCTGGCCATCGTCCATAACAATAATACGATCCATTTTGCGGATTGTTGAGAGTCTGTGGGCAATAATAATCGTAGTACGTCCTTTCATAAGAGTGTCCAAAGCATCTTGAATCAGTGCTTCGGAATGAGAATCTAGACTTGAGGTAGCTTCGTCAAAAATAATTATTGGAGCGTTTTTCAAAATAGCTCGCGCGATAGCAACACGCTGGCGTTCTCCACCGGAGAGCTTGATACCCCGCTCGCCGACAAACGTCTCGTATTTCAGCGGTAAATCTTCAATAAAATCGTCGCAGTGTGCCAATCGTGCAGCTAGAAAAACCTCTTCGTCGGTAGCATCACGCCTACCGTAACGAATATTTTCCATGAGTGTTCGATGAAACAATATAGGGTCTTGTGGCACAAGACTAACATTTAAACGAAGACTGTCCTGCGTCACTTTGGAAATATTTTGCCCGTCAATTGAGATTTTACCCGATGTCAAATCGTAAAAGCGCAAAATGGTTCTGACAAAAGTCGTCTTACCAGCGCCAGAATGACCCGCGAGGGCTATTTTCTGACCTGCTGGAATAACAACATTAACATTATCGAGAACTTTTCGTGTTTGATTGAAATTGAATGTAACATCCTTGAACTCTATCTCACCTTTTTCGACCATCAGAGTTTTTGCACGTGGAATGTCTTTTATTTCGTACGGCAAAGTGATTATTTCTACCAGCTCCTTTGCGTCCGCCATACTCTCATAAATGTTTCGAATTATTCTATTTAGACCCCAAAGATGACCTGCTAAATCTATAATATACACCTGTATCAAAACAAAAGTACCTATAGTCATAAGGCCCTTACCCCAGAAAAAGATAGCATAATAGAAAACGAAAAACTCTACAGCAACTATAAATAGCGCCTGTATAGCGTCGGCGATTTCTCCCATTCGCCAAGAAAATAGAGTTTTATTGGCCTGATCGCCGGTAATTTCCTTGAAAGAGTCTACTTCTCCTTTATATCCAGTAAAAAGGGTGACGGTATTGTGATTGGTGATACTATCTGAAACAAACCCTGTAGTGCGCGAGTCTGCGGCGGCGGCACTTACATCATACTTCATTTTCCAACGAGAAAACAAAATACTTATTGTTATTATACCAACAGCCCAAGCAATAATTATCCAAGAAATAATCGGTAACTCTGTCCATGTGACAACAACCGAGATAACGATGGTCACAAAAAGAGGGATGACATTAAAAACCATAGTGTCGGCCAACTTGTCATATGCCCTAGCAAAACGGCTGATTCGCTGGACAAGACTGCCTCCAAAATTGTTTGCGAAAAAATTGTAGGAATGGAGCATTAAGTAATCAAAAGCGTTCTGTCTCAAACGTGCCATTACTTTTGCGGCAGTTTTATTGTGCAAAAACATACCAACCCTAATCACAAGCCATCTTATAGCGTTTAAAAGTAGAATAAAATAAATGATGTATATAAGAGTAGGAACTGCAATTACTTTGTCTCCGACCTCACCCAAAATATCAAAAAACTGCTTATAGAGAAGGGGTATAAGGGCATTTATGATGGGCGATATCGTAAAAGCAATAAAACTAAACCAAAACAGCACTCGGTGTGGACGAACCCCATCCCAGATTTTCTTTAATATAAGCCCTGTTGAAACGTTATTTTCACTTTTTCCGATCATAATAGAAAACATCATACCTTAAAATTAATAAAAATCCCACGAACACGTTGTCCGTAGGGATTTGTCAGCAAGCTTTTTTTCGCCGCCGACCTCTGAACCGAGATGGGTCAAGCCCAAACTTTGCCCTCAACTTGTTTAGAGCGATTGTTTCATACTGTCTAATTCGTTCGCGCGTGACACCACCATATTCGGAGATTTCTTTCAAAGAAACCGAGTCGCCATTAGCCAAACCAAATCTATCTGACAAAATCATTTTTTCCAAATCTGTCAGATCTGTTTTGGGGTCGCGACAAGGTTGTTCCAAAAAATCCCAAAGCATATCTACATCTTCACGTGCAATTACCAAGCCAGGTAGAGACGCACCTTCTTGAGGTATACGACTTGCCATCGTATCATCAGTTTTTTTATTCTCTTTGTTGTAAGAAAATGGAACTCTAAAAACTGCTCGCACCACGGAAACTGATGTTTTTAAGTAATCAGCCAATTCTTCCAAAGAAGGCTCTCGTCTCAGTTCCTTCAGTAAATCTTTTCGGGCACTTTGACATTTTGTCCCAAAGCCACAAGGAACGCGTATCATCCTTTTTTGTTCGCTTATTTTTCTTACAATAGCCTGCTTAATCCACACAGAAGCATACGTAGAAAATCTCACATCAAACTTACTGGGATTAAACTTCTCTGCGGCTCGAACTATTCCAAACATACTACCTATATGCATCAAATCAGTAAAGCTGAGAAAATTTTGTGTCTTGTAATATTTTTTAGCGATTTTAAACACCAATCTCATATTACAACGGATCAATTCATCTCTAGCGGCCAAGCTAGTAGATTCACATTCATGGCTTTGAAACACAGTGATCAATTCTCGCTCCCTCTTCTTGGAAAGAAGTGGGTGTCTACAAAGTTGACTTATATACCTTGTGCTAACATCATTGATAGAATTTGAAGGTTTCTTCGAGACTTTTTTCTGTTTTTGCTTATCTACGATCTTAGACCTTTTAGCCTTTTTTGAGACATTTTCCATCCCTAACCCCATGTGTTGGTTTTTTGTTGTTTGTTAAAAGAACGCCCTAAAACAGCTTATACTTGTGACATTAAAAAGTCTAGCGACTTAAATGTCTTACCGAGTTTAGAATATTTTTATTAGGCAACGTCCTCTACTTTTTCCGGCTTAGGCTTTCTGTCTCTTTTCTTTTTCTCTTTCTTGGTAGCTTCTTCTGCTTCAGCTTTTTTGAAAGGAAAACCTAGGTGATCAAAAAATGCCCGAGCCTCATCTTTGTTTTTTGCGGTAGTGACTATAGTGACAGCTAATCCAAAAACATCTTTGAGTTCTTCGTCTGTTGTTTCTGGAAAAATCGTGTTCTCACGAATACCTAATGTATAGTTACCCATAGGATCAATTCCTTTTGAAGAAATACCTCGAAAATCTTTTGTTCGTGGAAGTGCGACGTTTATAAGTCTATCCAAAAAATCATACATTCTTTTCCCTCGAAGGGTTGTCTGGAAACCTACAGGATCACCCTCTCTAACCTTGAAAGTTGCGATTGAAACTTTCGCACCCTTTTTTGCGGCTTTTTGACCTGTAATTTTGGTCAATTTCTCAGCGACAAGATCAATTTTCTTTTTGTCTTTGAATGAGCCGACACCAGAAGAAACAACCAACTTTACAATTTTTGGTGCCTGCATTTTGTTGGTATAACCTCGAGTGGCTTTTAGAGCCTCAAATGCTTTGTCGTTTTTTTCTTTTATGGAAATTGTTTTCATATTTTTTACAAACTAACTCCGCTTTTCTTGCTAACCCTTATATTCTTTCCGTCAACATTTTTTATTCCTACACGGGAAGGCTTACCGGTTTTTGGATCAACGATCATTACATTTGAAACATGTATAGGTAAAGCTTTATCAACAATCTGACCCTTCTGATCACTTTTGGTCGCTTTTTTATGAACCTTTTTAACATTTACACCCGCAAGAAGAATTTTATTTTCTTCAGGAAAAGCTCTCAAAACTTTACCTGTTTTGCCTTTATCCTTTCCGGTAATCACTATTACATTGTCATCTTTTCTGATTTTCATATATTTTCTTAACGAGCAAAGCGAGTTTTAGAAAATAATGACCCTGTTAAATAACATTTGATGTTATATGGGCAAAATCTTCTATTCTCTCTGTACTCTTTGTATATTACATATTACTCATTATTAGTTTTTTATCAAATGTTAGTTTTTAAATAATAATTTAAAAACTATTTAACGGGGTGTGAACATTATAGTCGCTCCGCTCCTTAATGTTCTACACTACTTCTGGGGCTTTAGAAATTATTGTTTGGAAACCTAATTCTGCAATTTCTCTAGGAATAGGACCGAAGATTCTACCTGCGATAGGTTCATTTTTCTCTTTTTCTAAAATAACAACAGCATTTTCATCAAAACGAATGTACGAACCGTCTTTCCTTCGAAAAGGAACTTTTTGTCGAACCACAACGGCACGTAAAACATCTTTCTTTTTTACTGTTTTTCTAGGTTGAGCTTTTTGAACAGACAAAATAACAAAATCTCCAATACGAGCATATCTCTTTTTTGAACTACCAAGAACCTTAAAAACCCTACCGATAGTTCCTCCAGAGTTGTCAGATATTTTTACAATAGATTGTGGTTGAATCATGTTTTTATATTACTTTAAAATGCTTGTCTTTTGATATTGGAGCGACTTCAACAATACTCACAGTTTCACCTTCTTTTTTTGTATTTCCAGTATCGTGTGCTTTATATCGTTTGCTTACTTGAAAATATTTACCGTATTTAGGATGCTTCACAAAACGGTTCACGGATACAACGATCGTGTCTTTCATTTTTGTGGACACAACCTTACCCGAAAGAACCTTACCTTTTGAAGATGTCGGTTTCTCTGTATTTTGTTTTGTTTCTGTGTTTTTCATGTATTTAACTTTATGGACATTATAGACCTGTCTGCCGCGCTCGGCACAGGCAGGCTTTGGCTACTTCTTATTCAATTCTGTCAAAATCCTAGCAATATCTTTTCGCAAAGCTTTACCCTCTTTTACATTTCTAGTCTTGCTCCCAGCGATACTGAAACGAAAATTCTTTAAAGCGACCCTCTTATCCTCAAGAGTTTTGACCAATTCGTTTTCTTTTTTATCTTTAAATTCTGACATAACATTTGGTAACCTATCATTAATCACCCACTATTTCAAGTGCACAGACCTTAAAACATATCTCTAGAAATCACCTTGGATTTTACAGGTAATTTTGTACCTGCCTTCCTCAAAGCTTCTCGGGCCACCTCTTCTGTGGCGCCGTCGCACTCAAAAATGACCCTCCCTGGCTTTACGGGGACATGGTAACCCTGTGGGTCACCTTTCCCTTTTCCAAGCTTCACCTCGGCTGGTTTTGCTGTGTATGGCATATCTGGGAAAATTCTAATCCAAATCTTTCCTGTCTTACCAAGAGTCCTAGAAAGAACTTTTCTGGCAGATTCGATTTGATTTGATCTGATTCTAAAAGGAGTTGTTGCTTTTAGACCAAATGAGCCAAAAGCAAGAGTTGTGGCACGGGAAGCAACTCCAATTTTATTTGGATTCTTTCTCATTGTGTGCCATTTTCTATGTTTTACTTTCTTTGGTAGTAACATGTTGGTAAATTATACTTTCGGTTTATCATCAAAAATATCTCCTTTGTATATCCGAACTTGGATACCAATTTTTCCATAGGCAAGACGTGCTTCATATCGGGCAAAATCAACATCCGCACGAAAAGTCTGAAGAGGGACACGTCCTTTCTTCAACTTTTCTTTTCGTGACATATCCGCACCGCCAAGACGTCCCGAGAGTTGGATCTTTACACCCAAAACTTCTTTATTTGCCATAACTTTTTCTACTGCCTGCTTTACAACCCTACGGAAAGGCATACGTTTTTCCAAACCTTCAGAAACCATCTGAGCTACAATGGAAGCGTTTGATTCTGGGTATCGAATCTCTTTGATATCGAGCTTAACTTCCTCACTACAAGAAAGACCTCCCCTTTCCAACATCGCCATAATGTCATTTTTGAGTTTGACCGCACCTTCACCGTTCCGACCGATAAGTATGCCGGGGCGGGAAGTTTCTATGATAATTCGAAGAGTTTTTTGGCTTCTCTCCATTTCAATATTACTTATAAAGAAACCTCGGAATTTCTTTTCTAAATATTCACGTAGAAGTACATCACTTTTTAGAAATTCTTTATACTTTCCTTTTACACCAAACCATCGAGATTTCCAATCTCTAATAATTCCTAATCTATGTGAATATGGGTGGACTGTATGGGACATGGATAATTAATTTAAAATTACAAATTATGAATTATCAATTTTAGCTTTTGATTCTTTTTTCGAAGCTGTTTTTGTTTTTGAATCTGACTTTACAGACTTTACAGACTTTGCACTTTCGACTCTCGGTTCGAGCACGACCGAGATATGGCTTGTTCTCTTGCGCATAGGATGAGCTCGTCCACGAGATGCTGGAAGCCTTCTATATAAAATAGATCCGCCATCTACTCTAATTTCTTTTATAAAAAGATTTGAAATATCAATATTTAAATTTTTTGCGTTTGAAACAGCTGATTCTATAAGACACTTCAGCGGAAGACCCGCTTTTTTGTCCAGAAATTTTAGAGACTGAATCGCAACATCAACTTTTTTCCCTCTAACAAAATTGGCAACAACACGAACTTTTCGCGGAGAGTGTCTATAATTTTGCAATGTTGCTGTAGCTGTGCTCATAAATTTAATATGGTATGTTTGTCTTATTTTTTGGCTTCTGCTGTAGTTGTTTTTGCAGCTTGAGCACTAGCGATTTCACCCTCTTTCTTTTTCTGCTCCAAATCCTTCTGCATTCGTCCTCCATGTTTGATAAATTTGCGAGTTGGAGAAAATTCACCCAATCGATGACCAACCATATCTTCCGAAACTAGAACTTCTATAAAATCCCTACCGTTGTGCACTCCAAATTTAAAGCCAACCATCTCAGGGGCAATCTGACTATCGCGCGCCCATGTTTTAACAACACCAGCTTCCATAGCCTTTTTGCCTTCTATTTTTTTTAGAAGTTTTTCGTAGACATATGGGCCTTTTTTGGACGATCGTGTCATAAAATATAGAAAACAGCTCCATACGAGCGTGGATAACATACTAAACGAATTGGCTAAATAAGTCAACGCCTATGTAACTAAGCCATAAAAAAAACCGAATGAACCTTAAAAAGCGAGATTATCCTCGCTTTTTTACTACTTCTTTCCAACCTTTCTTCTAGAAACAATAAGTTTGTTTGAATATTTTTTAGGTCGGCGAGACTTCTGACCTTTTCCAACAGGCTTACCCCAACGAGTCTTGGCGCGTCGCAAACCTCTTCCAGATCGTCCCTCACCTCCTCCATATGGGTGATCAACGGGGTTTTGGGCAGTACCACGAACAGTAGGGCGGATTCCGAGCCATCGACTTCTTCCAGCCTTACCAATATTCACAAGACGATTTTCTTCATTTGAAACTTCACCAATAGACGCCCAAGCTTTTTCTGAAATTTTTCTTACCTCAGTTGAGGGTAGTTTGATATCTACATAACCAGCATCTTTTGCGACTACTTCGGCGTAATTTCCCGCAGAACGTCCAAGTTTTGCCCCTCCGTTTGGTTTTACCTCAACATTGTATATAAAAGTTCCTACTAAAATTTCTTTTAATTGCAATCGATTACCTGGTTTGATAGGAGCTTTTGCTGATGTTATGAGCACATCCCCAACCTTTACACTTTTTGGAAGAAGTATGTATCTTTTTTCGCCATCAGCGTAATTAACCAAACTGATGAAACCTGATCTGTTTGGGTCATACTCAACAGTCTTCACAGTGTAAGGAATGTCTATTTTATCAAATCGAAAATCAACAGCTCTCCACATTCTTTTGTGACCACCCCCTTTGTGACGAGTCGTAATACGTCCAAAACTGTTTCTACCCACAGATCTCTTGAAACCACCGGTCAGAGATTTTTCTGGATTTTGTGAAGTAATAACGCCCCTATATGAAATAGTCGTAAGGTGCCTTCGTGATTTACTTGTTGGTTTATAGTGCTTCATGGATTTTCTTAACGAGCATAGCGAGTTTTAGAAAATAATGACCCTGTTAAATAACATTTGATTGTTATATGGGTAAAATATTCTATTATCCTCATACTCTGTGCGTGTTACATATTACTTATTTTTGGTTTTTTATCAAATGTTAGTTTTAAATTGCTATTTAAAACTATTTAACAGGGTGAGTAAAATATAATCACTCTGTTCCTTATTTTACACCACCTCAATTTTATCCTCTTTTTTCAAATAAACGTACGCTTTTTTTATACCTGACTTTGTACCACGCTTGCCTCTTACAAAAACACTCTTCTTGGGTGTATTTACAATATTTACACGTACAGGAGTTACTTTATACATTTCGTGGACAGCTTGTGCAACAGATTTTTTATTTGCCTTTTTTGTAACCTCAAACACATGTACGTTTTCTGACTCAGATTTAAACGACGCTTTTTCAGTAATACGTGGACGAATAATAACAGTCTCTGTTCGACTTTTGACAGTAGCTGTAGATTCTACAACTGTAGGTTTTGACGCCACAACAGCAACTTCTTTTACTTCTTTAACCACGTCAGCCTTTGTATTCTTTTTTCTTCCTAAAAGTGCCATGTTATTTTTGTTTGCTTTCTATAAATTTTAAAGACTCTTTTGGTTCAGAAATAACAAGATATTTATACTTTAGAACTTTAATGGGATTTAGATTGCGAATTTCTTGAACTTCCATATTACCAAAATTACTAAAACTTTTTTCAACCGCCATATCTTTTTTGGAGATAGTTATGAGAGTGGAGTTTGTTTTCTTGCCTACAATTCCACCAAAACCTTTTATTCCTTTTAGAAATGACAGAGTTTCTAGGGCTTCTTTTGTTTTTGGTTTAACAAAAGTTAGAGAGTCTATAAAAAGAATTTCCCCATCACGATATTTTTTAGAAAGAATCGTGAAAAGCGCCATGGCTTTCATTTTTTTGTTTACTTTTTTATCAAAATTTTTGTCGTTTCTTGGACCGTGAGTGACACCTCCTCCAACCCAAATAGGTGACCGCGTAGAGCCGTGACGAGCACGTCCCGTACCTTTTTGCTGCCATGGTTTCTTACCACCACCTCGCACATCCGCACGACTTTTTGTATGAGCGATAGCGTTTCTTGCACTAGAGAGTAACGACTGCACAGTCTGATGAACAAGGTCAGCATTCCATCTCAAACCAAAAATGTCTTCTGGCAAAGTTATCTTTTCAACCTCCTTACCTTTTTGATCGTAAACAGTAGCTTCCATTGTGGTAGCCACCTTTTTTTCAACTTTTTCGCTTTTTGGAATTCCTTCAGATACAGGTGCTGCCTTTTTTGCTCGAGCAGAAGTTGTTGGAGTATTCTTTTTTACAGTAGTCTTTTCCATATAATATTTTTAACCTTTGATTTCTACCAAAGTCCCCCTTCTCCCTGGAATTGCACCACTAATCAAAATTTTATTGTTTACAGCGTCTATCTGCAAAACCTTAAGATTCTTTACTGTGATATTATCGCTACCCATTCGGCCAGGCATACGCATTGCTTTTGGAACTTTGTTTCTAAGTCCTCCTCCGATAGATCCCGGCTCTCTTTCTGAATGTTTTTGACCATGACTTCTTGGGCCACCTTTGAAACCGTGTCTTTTAACAACACCTTGGAAACCTTTGCCTTTTGAAATAGCAGAAATAGACACAGTATCGCCTGTAGCAAAAACTGAGGATTCAATTTTATCACCAACATTTGAAATAACGTCTTCTTCTTTTAATCTGATTTCTTTAACCTTAGCGAAATTACCCAGAGTTTTGAAATGACCTTTTTGTGCTTTATTGATATTTTTTTCGTGACGTTCGCCAAAACCAACCTGCACAGCTTTGTAGCCATCTTTTTCCTTGTCTTTGACCTGAACAACCACAGCGGGAGTTATCTCTATAACGGTTGCAGGAAAACTACGGCCTTCGTCATCAAAGACCTGTGACATACTCAATTTTTTACCAAAGATAAATTTCATGTGATTGATTTTAAAGGAATGTAATGACTATTAAAATCATCACCCTGTTAAATAACATTTGATTGTTACAACAGGAGTGCATTCCTCTTACATAACCGTAAGTCCTACATACTACTTATTTTTGATTTTTAATCAAATGTTGATTTTAAATTATTATTTAAAATCATTTAACAGGGTAACTAAAAACATAGTCGCTCCGCTCCTTGTTTTTGCTTACATTATCTTCACGTCTATATTTACCCCAGACGGTAAACTCAAATTTGTGAGTGATTCAATGATCTTTTGACTAGGGTTCAATATATCAATCAACCTCTTGTGGATTCTCATCTCAAATTGTTCTCGCGCATTTTTGTAGACGAAAGCAGAGCGATTAACTGTATATTTTTTAATACTAGTAGGAAGAGGTATCGGACCAAGAACCTTGGCATCATACCGAAGGGCTGTGTCGATTATTTGCTTCACAGATAAATCAAGTATTTTGTACTCATATGCCTGAACACGTATACGAAGTTTTGAAATACCCTCCTCTTTTGAGACGGTTTTCACTTTTTTGACACGCGGCGCCTTTGCTCGTACTGAGCCTGTCGAAGTATCTTTTTTTGTTATAGTTTCTTCAGCCATGATTGATTTTAAAGGAATGTAATGACTATTAAAATCATCACCCTGTTAAATCCCGCCTCGCGGGATCATTTGCTGGTGCAAATGATATTTAACAGGGTAAGGAAATTATAGTCGCTACGCTCGTTAATTTTCCTTACGCCGTAATTTTTGTAACAACTCCGGCACCGACAGTTTTACCTCCCTCTCGTATAGCAAATCGCATCTTTTCTTCCATAGCTACAGGAGCGACAAGCTTAACTTTGAATGTAATTGTGTCTCCAGGCATAACCATTTCAACTTTTTCAGGAAGAGTCACATCTCCAGTAACATCCGTTGTTCTAATATAGAACTGTGGTTTGTAACCAGTAAAGAATGGAGTGTGTCGTCCACCCTCTTCTTTCTTCAAAACGTAAACTTCTGCATCAAAGTCTGTGTGAGGAGTAACGGATCCTGGTTTTGCCAAAACCTGCCCTCGATGAATTTCTTCTTTTTTTGCACCTCGGAGCAAAATTCCGGCGTTATCTCCAGCCATACCTTCTGACAAAGATTTGTTAAACATTTCAATACCTGTAACTGTAGTTTTTGTTGTGGGTTTGATACCAACAATCTCGATATCTTCACCGACCTTAATTCGCCCTCTTTCAATTCTTCCTGTAACAACAGTTCCTCGTCCTTCAATAGAGAAAATGTCTTCAACCGGCATAAGAAATGGCTTATCTAGGTCTCTTTCTGGTATAGGAACATATGTGTCCAAAGCATCCACTAATTCAAGGATTTTCTTTGACCATTCGTCATCATTATCCTTAGATTCAAGAGCTTTCAGAGCTGAACCTCGAATAACAGGAGCTGTTTCACCTTCAAAACCTTGTTTAGTCAAAAGCTCTCGAACTTCTTCTTCAACCAAGTCAATAAGCTCCTTATCAGGAACCATATCGCATTTGTTTAGGAAAACGAGTACTTTTGGCACACCAATCTGTCTAGCCAATAGAATATGCTCTCGAGTCTGTGGCATAACACCGTCAGTAGCGGCAACAACCAAGATTGCACCGTCCATTTGAGCAGCACCGGTGATCATGTTTTTAATATAGTCTGCGTGACCTGGGGCATCAATGTGCGCATAGTGACGAGCATCTGAAGAATACTCGTTGTGAGAAAGGGCAATGGTAATACCTCTTGCCTTCTCTTCTGGGGCTGAGTCAATCTGATCAACTCCTTTAATTTTTACATCCTTACCCGCTCTCTGCAATACACTCAAGATTGCGGCGGTTAAAGTAGTCTTACCATGGTCAACGTGGCCGATTGTACCGACGTTAACGTGTGGCTTTGACCTATCGAAAACTGTTGCTTCTGCCATATATTTTGTAACCTATCTAATGATGAGAGTTCAGCGCGCGAGAACTTTGTTGAACTCCAACAACCAGCTAGATTTTTAAAATTAAACTAATAAATAAAATTACCAATTATTTTTTCGTGCACAAACCAAAAACTAGGTAGGCACAAAAAGCAATAGAGGCAATGATAGCAAAGATTGTATGGCTACGTCAAGCGCCTAAGTATATTGCAAAAAACCTTTGGCTAATTTATTATTTCATCAGAATGGAGTACAAATTTTTACAAAGGGCCTTAGGATGATAGAACCCACCGGCAAGACAAACATTCCTCTGGTAATTCAAATACGTTCTCAAAACACATTGCGAAATCCTCACGATTTGATACAGGCAGCATCCAAACATATGACCGAAGCGAAGAAAAATCAGCAGTCATGTCATTTAGGTTTTGGAACAGCGACAGCAAAAGCCTTCAATCAGTTTGTGGGGGTGTTGATAGAACAAGACTGGGAAGTAAAACCGGGAAAACAACATCGGGAAATAATCTTGACCCCACCGGCAAATACGATTCGTTTATCGTGACAAGAGCAATAGAGTGACACTTGAAAGCAAAACCCCAACCGACAATATCGGCTGGGGAATTTTTTATCCAATCTAAATCATCTCTTGAAACAAGGTGAAAAACCATTAAAAAAGTGCTACCATAGCTACCGTCCAGATAATAGTTATAACTGTAAAAATCATTGCGTGACGTAGAGCTTTGTATTTTGCATCGGCAACACAAGCTAGGTTATGAGAATTACCGTGTGTTTCACGAATAAATTCTTGCGGAGAAAGCTCACTTGCCTGTTCTACATATTCTTCATGAGAAAAAGTTGCAATGTCTTTGAAAAATAAAAGATTTTTCTTTTTTGACAAGGAAGTTCTTGGATATACTACTCTAATTATGAATTTTAAAGTAATAACTATCATGATCAAAGAAAAGGCAAATAGAAAAACCCACAAAGAATGACCGACTCCTATAGTAGACTTCAAGGTGTTCAATCTAGACAACAATGCCCCCGTGACAATACCCAATACACCAAGAACGCCAACAGCTTTTGTATCGGCTTGTTTTATCTGATCTGCAATGTTTGTAGAAATAAATTTGGCGAAATCAAAAAGCGTACGCATGTCCTTTATATCTTTTTCGTTTAAATTATTCATAACAAAAGTATAACAGAGAAAAAATATCTATGCCTGCTTTAATGTGTATAGAACAATCCGAAGCAAGGTTTGAGTTTCTATCCAAGATTTTGTTTTAGATGAAAGTAAGAATGACTTACTTACCCATCTACTAAACCTATTTTCTCCAATCGGGCTTGTATTCCGCCTCTTTTCCTACCAAATGTTTCCATTAATTTGGAGATCGTCACATTTTTATTAAAAAGTTCCTTTAGTTTTTTATCCTCTTCCGGTGACCACCTGCGATATGCGTTAGGATGTTTCTCTCTTATTTTTTCAAAACCATTTTTAAGAGAAATCTTCGTCATTTTACTCACCTTTTTTCTTGAAGTAATCTTACCGCCAAAAGCAGTGATAAAATTACTATGCATCTTTTCAAGTTTTTCTATGGGTATATCCAAAAAAGCTTTCTCTGCTTCAAGTGATGCACTTCGAAAGGCTTCGTCTTTTGCAATAATATCTGGATGAACCTTAAAGGCCATCGCATTCCATCCCAATATATATAGCCCGGACAACCTACGTACGCGAGAAAGAGCTACGTATCCCTGTCCGTACTCAAAAACCTGACTCAAATCCATCACAGCAGCATCCATACTCATACCTTGGCTTTTGTGCACAGTAATGGCCCAAGCAAGACGAAGCGGCACTTGGGTGATACGTGCGCGGATTTTACCATTCTCCTCCACACTCCATTCCATCGGCTCCACAATAATCCTCTTACCATCTCTCGTTTCAACAATTGGATAACCATTTAGCCCTCCAAAGCCGGTTACAATCCCCAAAGTACCATTTACAAAACCTTCTTTTGGATTATTTTTTGTAAACATTATCTCTGCACCCTTTTTCAATGCAAGAGTTTCGGGCGAAAGACAACCTTTCTTGAGCACTGCAACAAGAGCGGGAGGACCATCAGAAATTACAGCGAAGGATTGCTTTGTCCCTTTTATTTTTTCTAATCTTTCTTGATTTACCATATCAACATCCATATTATGAGAAAAAAGTTTGGGAATATTTGTCGGCAGAGAATTGCTAGAGACTTTTCTTTTGGAAATAGAAACTAAATGTTCCTCATCAAAAGTATCACTTCGTATTGCCGATAAAATTTTTAGAAAGGCGCTATCGTCTTGACGATACTGCTCACTCAAATAACATACCACTGGATTTGCTTCTAACCACGCAGGTGAGCCATAGGCAAAATCGGCATGGTCCAACTCTATAAGCGCAATTTGTGGATCTTCATCAGTGTTTTTCTTGACTATCGGTGGTAATTGAAAAAAATCTCCGACAAAAATTACTTGCAAACCACCAAAAGGTTCTCTGTTCTGTTTCACTTCTTTACATATAGCATCCACCATCGTAAGCATATTTGGAAGAAGCATAGATATCTCATCTATAATCAAAACTTTTGCTCTACGAATACGTTTTGCCACATATTCATTACTTGAGAT
>JABMOB010000012.1 GCA_013204345.1 Parcubacteria group bacterium
AAACCTGGATCATTTCTTTGTGATGAATGCCAGAAAGGGAATAGGTCAAGTCCGTGACCGATAACTTCACCAAAAAGGAGGGCTTCATATTTTCGTGGGCGGATTATGTTTTGATTTAAGTCGCTAGTTTCAAATATTTTTATATCTACTGAAACTCCCAATTTTTCCCAATTCTCTTTTATTATTTGGGCTGTAGCTACTAGCTCTGGGGCATCTCCTGTGGAAATAGAAAACTTGAGTGAAAAGGTCTCAGCTTTGGTTTTCTTTTCGAGTAATCCTGTTTTTTCATTCAATTTCCAGCCAGCTTTTTGGAGAAGGTTTTTGGCCTCATCAAAAACTGCTTCGGTTGTCGAGGCTGAAGTTTCTGATTGGTCGACAATGGTTTTAGGGGTATCTTTTTGTGGAATTGGGCTGTCGATTGTTACTCCATAACCCTTGAGAACTTCTTTGACAATTCGGTTTTTGTTCAGAGTCATGTCTAGTGCTTGTCGCACCTCTTTGTTTACAAAAACATTTGCTTTATTTTGATTGAAAAATACACCAAATATTCGAGGCAAAACAGATATTTCTATTTCAGCTCCAGTTTTCATCAGTTCGGTTGCTGTTTCTGGAGAGATACTATTTATACCTTCAACTGTTCCACTTTTCCATGCTTTTACGGCCTCATTTTCATTGGGATAAAAATACAGAGTTAGTGTAGAGATATGCGCCTCGCCCAGTGCATATCCGCTAAATGGTTTGAGTGTGTAAAAAACCGGGAAGCCACTACTATTTCTTTTAATGTTTTTAATCTTATATGGACCAGAACCAATAGGTTCTACGTTGAATTGGCTGAAAGCAAATTGGTCGCTGGATACGTCACCCCAAATATGTTTTGGCAGAATACCCAAGGTTATGTTTTCCAAAAATGGAGAATACGGTTGTTTCAAGGTAAAACTAATTTCTTTAGCGTTTATTTTTTCTACAATAACCCCATCCCAATTTGCTCGCTTGGTACTTTTAAGACTGTCGTCCTGAGCTTTTTTTATTGTAAATTCAATGTCCTCCGTAGTGATGGGTTTACCATCTTGGAAATGTAAATTATTTTTTAATGTAAATGTATAAGTAAGGCCGTCTGGTGATATCGTATAATTTTCTGCCAAGTCTTTTATGAGATTTCCGTCAGGTGTTGATTTCAAAAGTCCAGAATAAACAAGGGAAACAAGGTCTTTGTCTGCGTCGGATACTGCCAAAAGTGGGTTTATGAAGCGGGGAGATCCTATTACCCCCTCAGTTAGAGATCCTCCTGATGCCGGAACTTCTACTAAAAATTCACTATTTACATTCCAAATGAGAGATAAACTGCTCAGACAGAGAATTGTCACGAGGGTATAAAAAATAACCTTTTCTGTTACAGAAAAATTTTCTATTGCCCCTCCGCATTTTTCGAAAAAGTTTATACTTCGTGATTTTGTAAAAATATCGCGAAACTTTTCGATTTTTTCCTTCCGTAAAATTTCCTTGTTCATTTTATGTAGTACTGTCGTGGATATTTGTTTGCAAAATATATTCTAGCTTTAAGAGTGAAAAATATTTTACTAAAATCAAAAACAAAAAAATAACCCAAATAATTAGAATAGTTTAATAAAAATTAGTATGTTATTAGAGATTTATTACTTTAATATGAGAGTTATGAAAGACGCTAGGGCAAAAAGACAAGCAATAATGATGGTTGAATTGAAAAGCACCTTCTCGAACCCTCTTTTTGTGTGTTGGGTTGAGCTGAAACTATCTCCTCCAAAGGCCGCACCTAAACCAGCCTCTGATCTCTGCAATAAAACAGCTACGATCAAGAGTATGGATAGTACTATTTGTATGTAGGGCAGTAAGCCCGAAACAAAACTCATTTGTTTAATATAGCAGACTAACCTAGAAAGCGCAAATAACTTCTGTGTTTGGGGATAGTGTTAGTGTTTCGCCATCGTGTTTGACTATCTAAGTTCTTCCACTATAATACAAGTTTGCGCAGTAATTTTTGGAGAAAGGCTTGATTTCGTAAAGCTAATTTTAATCTATAAATAATAAAAAATATGAAGAAAGAGAATGAAAATAAGTCAAAAATAACCCCTTTAGGGGATAGGGTTCTCATTAAACCTTTTATAAAAGAAGACAAAAAAACTTCTTCCGGAATTATTATTCCAGATACAGTTGATAAGGAGAAACCGGAACAAGGAAAGGTGATCGCCGTGGGGTCGGGCAAGTACGAAGATGGCAAATTTATTCCAGTCAATGTAAAAGTAGGGGATACCGTTGTTTTTTCAAAATATGGTTATGATGAAGTAAAAATCGAAGAGGAAGAATATTATATTCTAAAAGAAGACAGTTTATTAGCAATTATCAAGTAATAACATACCAATATACGAATGTATGCGAATGATACGAATGGCTACTAATGTGTGATTTGGTTTATTCGTTGTCATTTGTAGATTAGTATAATTTGTATATTAGTATATTAAATTATATGGCAAAACAAATTATTTTTAGCGAGGAAGCTCGAAAAGCTTTAAAAAAAGGAGTTGATGCAGTTGCTGATGCAGTAAAAATTACTATTGGTCCGCGTGGACGAAATGTTGTTTTGGATAAAGGTTATGGTAGTCCCACAATAACCAATGACGGTGTTACTTTTGCCAAGGAAATCACTTTGAAAGATAAGTTTGAAAATATGGGGGCAGAGATTGTTAAGGAAGTTGCGAATAAGACAAATGATATCGCCGGTGACGGTACGACAACTTCTGTTATTTTGACTCAAGCGATTGTTTCTGAAGGGATGAAGCACACAACAATGGGTGTAAATGCGATGGCTCTGCGAATGGGTATTGAAAAAGCGTCCGAAGATGCTGTGTTGGCTTTGAAATCGATTGCAAAACCTATAAAAGACAAAGAAGAGATACGGCAGGTTGCTACTATTTCGGCTGAATCTGTGGAAATAGGTAAAATTATCGCCGATACAATAGATAAGGTGGGTAAAGACGGTGTGGTGACAGTAGAAGAGTCTCAATCTTTTGGAGTTGATTCTGAGATTGTAAAAGGTATGGAGTTTGATAAGGGTTATGTTTCTCCCTATATGATAACTAACGCAGACAGAATGGAGGCGATTTTTGAAGATTCTGCAATTTTGATAACAGACAAAAAGATTTCCTCAATAAAAGAAATTTTACCTTTCTTGAATAAAATGGCAGAAAGTGGAAAGAAAGATTTGGTGCTTATTGCCGAAGATGTAGACGGTGAAGCCTTGGCTACATTTGTGGTCAATAAACTTCGTGGAAGTTTCAATGTTTTGGCAATCAAAGCTCCGGGGTATGGAGATAGAAAAAAAGATATGCTGGAGGACATTGCAGTAACTGTCGGCGCAAAAGTTGTTTCTGAAGAATTGGGTATCAAACTTGAAAATGCAGAACTAAACATGCTTGGAAAGGCAAACAAAGTTATTTCCACAAAAGACAATACAATAATTGTCGGCGGAAAAGGCAAGAAATCAGAAATCGAAGCTCGAGTTCTTCAGTTGCGAAAACAGAGAGAAATGAGTGATTCAAAATTTGATATTGAAAAAATTGAAGAAAGAATCGCAAAACTTGTTGGTGGAGTCGCCGTTATCCGAGTTGGAGCTGCCACAGAAACAGAGATGAAATATCTAAAGTTAAAGATTGAAGATGCTGTTAATGCAACAAAAGCAGCGATCGAAGAGGGGGTTGTCGCCGGTGGTGGAAGCGCTTTTGTAAGAGCAGCAAAAAAACTGAAGGAACGAAAAAATACTATATCTGAAAGCCCTGAAGTTTCAATAGGCTATGAGATTGTTTTGAAATCTTTGGAATCTCCTTTGAGACAAATTGTAATTAATACTGGAGAAAATGACGGTTCAATTATCGTAGATAAAATCATGAATTCCAAAAATGAAAATGCCGGATACAACGCCCTAACCAATGAAAGTAGCGAAGATATGATTAAAGCTAGAATCATTGATCCTGTGAAAGTTACCCGTACTGCTTTGCAAAATGCAGCATCTGCGGCATCAATTTTATTGACAACAGAGGTGGCTGTAGCTGATGAACCAAAAGAAGAGAAAGAGGAAATGGGTGGAGCTGGAGGGGGAATGGGTGGTGGAATGGGGTATTAGTCTATAAAGTCTAAAAGTCCATAAAGTCTGTAAAGTTATAGCAACAACCCTCAAATGTTACGATATATCGTAACATTTGAGGGTTGTTGCTATAACTTTACAGACTTTATGGACTTTTAGACTTT
>JABMOB010000013.1 GCA_013204345.1 Parcubacteria group bacterium
AATATATCTATGTTCGTATTTAACTTAAAATAACAAGTATCTTAGTACTCATTATACTTCAATTGACATTTCTTTAAAGAACGTAGCGCATTCCCTCACGGTGCAGCTTATATTCTAGATCCTACTTGCGCAGAATCGTAAAATCTTTTAGTTTAATCAGCTCAGGCGTCGCGCCTTTTGCTTTGTTTTTTTTATTCCCGTTTTGTTTGGGACTGCAAAGGTAGAAATACTTTCCACTCAGCCAAAAATTATTTGAAGTTTTTTTTGGCCAACACGAATGAAAATCAATCCCCCTCTATCCCTCTTGTACAACACAAAACACAAACAACAACACATCCCTTTCTGTGCGGGTTGCAAAGCTAGCAAAATAAACCACAGCACACAACAGATCAACACTTTTCTTGACAGTGAAACCCTAACTGCCTGTAAACGAATACGAAAAAATGTTATAGAAGAGGGGTTGGCTGTTGGCTGAGGTCTGTTGTCTGAGGTAGGAAGTCTGAGGTAGGAGGTAAGAGGTGCTGCTATGAAATGAAGCTAAATTATCTCACTATTCAATACTAAAAAAGATGTTATCTGTTATCAGATATGAGTTGGTTAGTTAGTTAGTAGTTAGTGGGTAGTTATATCAGTTGTCTGAGGTTTGAAGTCTGAGGTAGGAAGTCTGAGGTAGGAGGTGCTGCTATGAAATGAAGCTAAATTATCTCACTACTCAATACTCACTACTCAATACTAAAAAAGATGTTGTCAGTTATCAGAAAAAGGGAGGAAATCTCAAATGAGCACTGAATTGTCCTTTGTCTTTGATCTTGGCTCTTGGTTCTTGGTTCTTTTTAGTTGGCTCTTTTTAGTTGGTTAACGATTGGTTGGTTGGTTAGTTGGAAAAATAGTGGAGAGAATCTCGCAAAGACGCTAAGACGCAATTGTATAATTTGTAACAATTTGATTATTAGAATCTTAGCGAGATACCTGCATGTAGGTAGGTTTTGTGTGTACATGGTTATTAACGTCATTTCGAACACCTGTACTATGTTTTAATAGAAAGATATTGTTGAGAGGTGGTGAAATCTCCTGCATCAAAGCAGTATTTTCAAATTAATCACAGCTATCAAACAGCAAATTTCTCTTCGTGCCTCCCCGTCCGAATGGTTTCAGACGGTACGGGAAGTAGTGCACAGGCTTGATTTAATGGATTCAGAGGCTCCATTTTATTTGAAAATCTTTAGAGCCGCTGCGCTTAAACTAAGGATGGTGAGTTCTGACTATCAAACAGAAAAAACCAAACTTGATACGAAGCACAAAGCTTCATTTAAGAACTAAACTTGCTTTTTTGCCAAACGCCTGTTATGCCTTCGTTGTTTCTTTTCTGCAACTTTAGTAAGTTCAGATGATAAATATACGTGATTCCACCACCAATAATGAAGATTTTTCACAATCATATTTCTCCGAAGTTTATAGGTTTTGTAATGTTTCATGATTCCTAAATAAGAATTCATACTGCTCAAAAAACTACTCATTTCTGTTTTTGTTGGTTTGTCAAGTTGTACAATGTTGTTGTGCTTTTGTATGGCGTTATAAAAATTACCTTTGATTCGATTGGCTATATAAATTCGGTTTGGTTTTATAATTGCACCTAAAAATTTAACGCCTTTTGTATAGTGTTGTAAATACTGTTTTTTGGGGTGTAAGGTGAGTTTTAAAGTTGAAAGTAAAAAGTTTGAAAGTTGCGGAATGAGTAATTTCAGATATTCCTTGTTACTGTGAATAATTACAAAATCATCGACATAACGCCCACATAAAGCAACCTTTAATTCTTTTTTTAGGTATTGGTCAAAATGGTTCATATAAAAATTAGCAAAAACTTGGCTGGTTAAATTGCCAATAGGCAAGCCACAATTTGGCGGACTATGAAAAAGACTTTTATTTTTTGGTAAATCTTCCCAATTTGTTTTCTTGCCTTTTATAATGCAGTTTTGTGTTGGGTCGTTATAAATTATTTTTTGACATAAATTGATAACCAAAACTTTGTCTTCAAATTTATAGAATTGATGTATGAATAATTGTAATTTTTCAAAAAGGATATTTCGGTTTATGTGCATAAAATAACCCAATATGTCTAATTTTAAAATATAGCAATCTTTAGTATATTTTTTTGATGCGTATTTTATAAAACTTGCTACTCGTTTTATGCCAAAATGTGTTCCTTTTCCCACACGGCAAGCATAGCTATCGTTTATAAATTCTTTTTCAAAAAATGGGTTTAGTTTTGCAATGAGCCAATGATGCACAATTCTGTCTCTAAAATCGGC
>JABMOB010000014.1 GCA_013204345.1 Parcubacteria group bacterium
AATTACTACTATACTTCTCGTAAAATTTTTATCAATTCATCTTGGAATTTTTTAATAGAATTATCGTCAAGAATCGAAACCGAAAGAATATTTTTGCCTGTCCTGAGCGAAGTCGAAGGATTCTTTTCTAAAATTTTCTTTTTCTTTTTCAAATCTTCTAGAGAAATAACATCCGTTTTGGTTAGAACAATAATCTCACGTTTTTGGGCAAGTTCTTCACCAGAATCTTTCAATTCTTTTCTTATGGTATTATAGACCGACAAAATATCTTCGTTTTCCAGAGAAATACAATGCAGAATTGTATGTGTTCTTTTTATGTGACGCAAAAATTTATGACCAAGCCCCTTGCCTTCTGACGCCCCCTCAATCAAACCCGGAATATCGGCAAGAATATATCCAAACATATCACCGAGATTTGGCTCCAAGGTCGTAAACTGATAACTTCCAACTTTTGCATTTGCACGAGTCAGAGCGTTGAGCAAGCTTGTTTTACCAGCGTTCGGCAACCCAACCAAACCGACGTCAGCTACAAGTTCTAGCTCAATATAAAAATCTGCACCCTCGCCCTCTTTTCCGGGAGTAGATTCTTTCGGGCGAACATTGGTGGAAGCTTTGAAATGCTCATTACCCAAACCGCCATGACCACCTTTCAAAATCAAAACCTCTTCTTCATCATTTATTAGATTAAATTTTTTGCCGGTAGAAAGATTGGTGATAACACTTCCTATAGGAAATTCCAATATTAAATCTTTGCCCTGCCTGCCATACATACTGCTGTTCATTCCTGTTTGTCCGTTTTCTGCTTCAAACTTCTTAACCTGTTTATATCGGTTTAAAATAGCCAAATCTCTAACCGTCTTGGCATAAACATCACCTCCACGACCACCATTTCCACCTGAGGGACCACCTTTATCCTTGCCTTTTTCCATACGCCAACGCACCACGCCGGTACCGCCGTTTCCTGCTTTTATAAAAAGATTTATTTCATCAACAAATGCCATATGGTTAGTCTATAAAGTTTATAAAGTCCTTAATGTCCATAAAGTGGATACAATTCTTAACTCTTGTAAAGTCCTTAAAGTCCATAAAGTAGATACGATTCTTAATTCTTATAAAGTTTTAATGAACCCTGATAATATTTTAGATACTTCTATTGATAAATCATAACACTTCTTATGATCCTCAATATTTATATACTCTAAATCACGAGCTAAACATAACATTGACCTAACTTCGGCGCAAGAACCTTTCGCAATAAACAAAAAATGCTTAAATTCTTTGTCACCTCTTCTTTCAAAACCCTCAGCTATATTATTCATTATTGAAACAGAAGCTCTTTGAATCTGATCTCTAAAACCAAAATCCTTACTGTTTTTAAAAACTTTGTAAATAAACAATGTTAAAATTTTAGCTTTTTGCCATGCAATAATATCTTCAAATTTTTCTACTTTCATTGTATTTATGCCTTAAGGACTCGATGACTTTATGGACTTTATGGACTTTCGACCTGCCTGCCGCCCGCCTGTGCATGTTCGCACGCAGGCAGGGCAGGCAGGCTTTATGACTCTATCGCGATCTGCGCGATGGCGATAGCTCCTTCTTTTGATCCAGCAACAGTAAGAAATCTTTTATTGTGACAAAAACGAGCATCAGACACTCCGACGATATCAGCTAATTCTTTATCTCTCTTGCCCTCCCATTCAATTGGAAAATCTTTTTTATTTTCAAAATAATGTGGATCTTTTCTCACGGCCTTTACACTCCAAGTATTGTCTTCTCGGTTGGGGTAAACAACAAAAAGTGGCTCTGTATATTTAGACAAAACTTCAAACCAAGGATAGACCTCATCCATAACAATCAATTTTTTGTCGGTAGATTTTCTATAGATTTCCTCTACAAATGCCACTCCCTCTTCTTTATGTGAAGCAACAACAATTTCCCTTTCCAAAAGTTTTTTAGCAAGTTCTACCAACATATTGAACGCTCCCAAAGTATCATAATCTTTTTCTTTCCAAGTAGGAGAAAAAGCGTGGATAATATTATGGAGAAAATATGGATCAACATCAGGAAGTATTGATTTTGAAACATCAACCGCACTGTCGACAGCATCAGCATACTGTACCAGCTTTCTATCTATTTCCTGAGCAACAGTTTTACTTCCGCAAATTTCTTCACCGTAAGCTTTCCAAACCAAACCAAAAGAAGCGTAGGGAATTTTGTTTTCTCGCTCGCCCGCACCGCCAATCTGATGGTGATCAAAACGTTTGAGTTTCTCATCGTGTATTCCACCAACATCCACAACATAATCACCTGTTTTTATTATTTCCGGATCTCTAGTGCGTATAACTTCAGTCAGCGCATCTTTAAGAAAAAGCTGTAACGTAGCGACAGCAAAAACATCATCCGTGTGAAAAGAAGCACTATGAGTGATAATTTTTACTTTATTCATTTTATTCTATGAAGTGTGATGGTGAGTAGAAGTTTTGTGATGAATTTTGCCATTTACCATAATGAAAAACATCAAAAGAAAAGCGACCAGAGCCATAAAAGGAATAGTTACAAAACCCCATTCATTTACAAATAATTTGGAGCAAGCTCCTTCGAGAGCAGTACATTGCGTAAAAGAGAGACCACCAAGCTGAGTGGTATATACTTGATAAAGAGCGACCAACGCGCCACAAATAGACAGGACAATACTGTAAGGAATAACTCCTTTATCTTTTATCCACAAAGCTGTAGCGAGAATAACAACTTGAGAATATAGAAAAATTCTCTGAATCCAGCAAAGTTCACATGGAGCGTATCCTATGATGTTGGAATAAATAAGGCTTCCAATAGTTCCGGCTAAAGCAACAGTAAAAGTAAGTGCTAGAGAATTTTTACCAACGAAATAAATAAGTTTGCGAGACCATTGCTTTTTTTGATGGAACAAAGCTACGACAAAAACTACAATACCAACCATACCAAAAATCGTAAGTATGGATAAAATAAAACTAAAAGAATTTGCAAATTCTATTGTCATTGGTTTGTAGGCAATTCACAGCCGGTTTTATCTCGTAAAACTTCTAGTGACAATTCCCCACTCTGGCGAGTGCCGTCTGGAAACTCCCAAGTTGGATAAGATTTTATACCTTTATCTTTACAAATTTGTAACTGTTTATTTCCATCAGGGGTGGAACATTCAATATAAGGTAAAAGTTTTACCGAACGACCAAAAAGGACTTTTTGTGTCTGACAGTTAGGACACCAAAACGCACCGTAAAATGTAGTGCCTTTATCCGCCAAACATTGAGCAAAACCATCCAACTGACCGGGTTTGGTTGGAGCTTTAATCAGCAAAACGACACCAATGATAACGAGGGCAATAACTATAATCGAAATAATATATGTTTTTTTCATTTAACTATTTTAGCATAAATTAGAATAATGAGAATAGCTAGCTTACCCCCACAGTGTGGCACAGAGGGAGGTGATAGTAATGAACTACCGCCAGCTCAGGCTAATTGCTGTAGTAGTTTTTGAAACAATAAAAAACCCGACTTTCATCGGGATGAGGTTGAACAAAAAAAGGAGACTGAAATCAAGAGGAAAGTTGAGACTTAAGCAGATCAACACTCTGACGATCGGAGAACCCAACATCAATCTCGTGCCAGGCGACAATGGTTCTCTCGCCTAATCTCCAACAGAGACAGATCTCACGTCCCTCATGAATGGCAGGAAAGTCAACAAGACCACTTCTAAGGTCTTTAATCTCAAGGCCTATTTCATGCAACTCTTCCAAAAAAGTACCGAACTTCTCCTTTTCGGCTTCATACAGCTCATTGAGACGCACGTATTCACTACCGACAGGTAGAGACTCAACCTCTCTGCGAATATCCGCAATGCGACAGTAACATCGCATTAAGTCAGCAACAATTCGAGAAACGTAAGAAACGGAACGTTCGGCTTCTTCGAGGTTGAAATATTTTTTCCCTGGTTTGGGTGATCGAAAAGAAGATGAAACAGCGTTATCCTTTACCATAACCGCACCTTTTCTTCCTTAAAAAGGATATCTCAAACACATCTTGTTATATTGGAACTTCCACCTAACAGTATATACAATGTAATAATCGTTATCAAATAAATAAAACAAGTGACAAAATTCAACACCCAAACCTGTAACCTATTCAGAAAATTTAAACGATGATAGATGTTTGAAAAATATCCACAAGACATACAATCTTCAATACGATATGCACGAGATATAAAAAATAAATAAAAAAAAGGCCCGGCAAGACCGAAGTCAAGCCGAGCCCTTCCAGGGGCAGGTTTATAAGGGCAATGAGCACAAATATGTGTATAAAAGCCCGCCAACCCAGTGAATGATCTACAGTAAGTATACACCCAAAGCTATTTGTTTGTCAACTACGTAAAACAAAAGGACACACAAATTACCATGTGGCAAGGTGTATATTCATACCCTCATATAGTCAAAAACCCTTATACTACAAGCTAGAATGGGTTAAATACAGGGCTCACAACACAAGAAGGAGAAGAATACGGTGGATTATAAGAGGAAGAAAGTGTGCCTGTAACTCCATCACAAGTGCGTACATCAGACTCACACACAGCATCTGAGGCAACACGTGATTTCTCGTAATAAATCTTGCTTTGACCAGCTAAAATTGTAGAGTCTGGACCAATACAATTGTAAAGACCGGGATTGTTTGGATCTACAACACAACTACCATCTGAAACACATGGAGGAGTAGGCGGTGGTTCAGTCGCTGTAATTATAATGGTTCTGCTATCCGCACCTCCAGGAGAAGTAACCTGCACAGTGAGATTATAGATACCGTAAGAAGAGTAAGAACAGTTTACAGACTCCGAAAGATTGGTTGACGAAAATGGGGTATGCGGAGACCCATTACCACAATCAAAATCATAATTAATACTAGTAGCGCCTTGAACAACTTTTGTAAACGCGCTTAATATATTACCAATGACACCATCCCCCATCGCCACTGGAGATAAAGTAACGGTAGCGGTTACGTAGGAAGTAAATGGAATAACTGTACTATTTTGAGGAACAGCTGTAACAGAAACACTTGGGAGTGGGGCGCACGGCGCTGATGCGGTAGTAGAAATAGGAAGAGTTGGTTCTGATTCGCCGTAATCATTGTAGGCCGTAGCTTTATACCAATATGTACCTTCAGAAACAAGACCTGCAGAATCAGTGAAAGTTGTACCCGAAATACCACCACTTGTAATTTCAGAATATGTACCAGTTTGATTTACTGATCTATAGATACGATAACCCGTTGCACCAGAAACAGCAGACCATGTTAATTTTATACTAGGAATTGAAGAACAAGTTGTGCCTGGGGGGATAAAATCAGTTGGAGTTGTTGGAAACGGAGATAATACAGAAACCGTCACACTAGATACAGCTTGCGGAATTACAGTTATCATCCCTTGAATCCTTACTGGACCAGTACAAGTAATCGTGTATGTCTGATCTGAAGTTAAAGCTCCGGTAGATACGCCAGGAGAAGCCTGATTGAGTGCATCTCCGGTCGAAAAGTTTGTACCTACACAAGAATCTGTGTCAGACGATGTCCACATCAAATTACTAGTACCACTGTATGGAACAGATGTCTCGCTCGCGACAAGAGTGACCGTCGGAAGAGGAATGTTGATTTGTTGCCTCCAAGGTGACCAACTTGATTTATGACCATTACTATCTTCTGCCAAAACCTGAAAAGGTTGAGAGCCTATAGTTATCCAAATATAACTACCAACACCAGAAGAACCTGAGTTCATAAGAGAGGTCCAGTAATCTACCTCGCTATCATTGTTCCAATCAAAACCATATCTTATCTGATCGCCATCAGGGTCTACAGAGTCAGATGCAGTGTATGTGTAACTTGTACCAGTGACCCCTTCTATAGGGCCAGCGATAGTTGGTGGACTAGGTGGTCGATTTGATTGAGGAGCAATTATAGCTAAAAAGAAATAATTAATATCTTGTTTTGGAACTTCAAGATTATAAGGTTGTTTAGAATTTTGGTTAGAGAAAGAATTACCGTAGGACATCTGACCTGGATAAACGAAACATTCCATAGTTCTGTCGTATCTATTTTGGTAGAAAAACTTACCTATCGTAGGATCATTAGTGAAAGTCACATTAACTACTCCAGCTTCAGTAACTGTACAGTTTTTATCAAAAGAACCTGGA
>JABMOB010000015.1 GCA_013204345.1 Parcubacteria group bacterium
CCAGGACTCGAACCTGGGGCCACGGAGGTATAAGCTCCGCGCTCTAGCAACTGAGCTACACGCGCATACCTTAGAATACTGTCATATTTTAGCTTTTTTTTCCATCACATTAAATAATACCTCCTATTCTCTTACACACATTGTATGCTATAGCATACAATGTGTGTAAGAGAAATCTGCTGTTGTATCCCTTAAAAACTATTTGATTCCAAATTTTTTCTTCAACTCCTCACTCCCCTCAAGCTCTTTAACTACAAGATATTTGATGTTATGGCGTATCTGAAAATGTTCACCGAGAAAATCAATAATATCCCTACAATCATATGGCGTTACAAATGTTGATTTTTGAATAGATTCAAAATCTAATTCTCTTAATTTAATATGGAAGGCATTTCGGAATTTCTTTTTGTTCTCGGGAATGTCAAAAATAATTACACGCCACAGGCCGTCCCACACCTTTGGAATAGCCACTTTCATGTCATCAAAACCATACGCAAGAAGTCTTGTTTTCCCTTCTCTAGTTATCTCTACGACTTCTATGTCTCCTTTGTAATAAATGTTTACGAATTTATTTTTTCTAAGAATTTCTAATGATCTTTTAATACGCTCCCTTTTTCGTTCATCAGTAGAATTAAACATCTTCAATAACGGAGCCGCACCTGGTAGAGCCACGACAGCAAGAAGTATCGTGCTCTCGGCAACTACTTTTAATATTGTTTTTGCAATCTCTCCTTTTTTCATAATGATCCTCAGTATACTCCTTACACATATCTTATGCTATAGCATAAGATATGTGTAAGGATAAAAATTATAGAATCATTACGGAATCAAAAAACCTTAGCAGATCGAATACGTGAAAATCTACCCGTGAGGTAACCTTTTATCACCCTTCAGTATCAATAGAATACTGAATCTACAGCACAGAAGTCTCTTGTAGATTAAGATCTTCTTTTTTCTTTGGGGCAATGCCGTTGGCAACTAAAATCTCTTCATATTCTTCTCGTTCAATAGTTTCCACATCAATCAAGCGTCTGGAAATAATATCCAAAACATTTCTATAATCCGTAAGAATATTTTCGGCTTTTGTGCGCGCATCTGTCATAATTTTTGAAACCTCAGCGTCAATCTTGGCACCAACAACTTCCGAATATTCTTTGTCGTTAACTCCGCGTCCAAAAAGTGCCTGACCACCCTGTCCTTCCAGCGCAACCGGCCCCATCGATTCTGACATTCCATATTTTGTAACCATATCTCGAGCGAGCGCAGTAGCAACCTGCAAATCGTTTGATGGCCCAGTGGTAAGATCGCCAAAAATCATTTTCTCGGCAACATATCCACCCAAAGACATTGCAATATCGTCCAAAAATTCTCGGCGAGATTGTAATTTCCTATCTTCCAAAGGTAATTTCAAAGTATAACCGGCTGCTCGTCCACGAGAAATGATGGAAATTTTGTGAACAGGGTCGGCGAATGGCAAAACTGAGGCGACGAGTGCGTGACCAGCTTCATGATATGCAGTGATTTCTTTTTCTTTTTTGGAAAGAATGTGACTTCGTCTTTCCGGTCCAAGCATTACTTTTTCGATAGAGCGGATCAGATCGTATTGAGAAACCTTTGTCCTATCTTCTCGCGCAGCCAAAATCGCGGCTTCGTTCATAAGAGAATATAAATCTGCTCCAGAGAATCCTGGTGTTCTCTCAGCGACAATCGCCAAATTTACATCTTCGGCAAACGGCTTGGTTTTTGAATGAATTTTCAAAATTTCTTCTCTATCTCCACGATCTGGCAAATCCAAAGTAACTCGCCTATCAAAACGACCAGGACGAAGGAGGGCGGGATCCAAAACATCGGGTCTGTTTGTCGCTGCCATAACAATCACTTTTTCGTTTGGTTCAAAACCGTCCATTTCAACTAGAATTTGGTTCAAGGTCTGTTCGCGTTCATCGTTTCCCCCACCAGCGCCTGCACCGCGCACCCTTCCCACTGCGTCAATCTCATCAACAAAAATAATTGCTGGCGCAGTCTGCTTTGCGAGTTTGAAAAGATCGCGGACACGAGAAGCCCCCACTCCTACAAACATTTCCACGAATTCCGAACCAGAAATCGAGAAGAAATTTACCCCTGCCTCCCCTGCCACACTGATTCCGCTTGCAAAATGGCATGATCAGCATATAAAAAGGGAAAACATTGGAGAATGG
>JABMOB010000037.1 GCA_013204345.1 Parcubacteria group bacterium
GTAATGGCATTTATTCTTTTACTACAAATAGTTTATTTTGTGAATTAATTATATCAACTTCTTTTGCGACATAAATTGGCTCTTCACTTTGTTTATATACAAATGAATCATGTTTGTAAGGATTATATGTCACAATTCTATTAGAATCTGTGACAGGTAATTCATCACAAGGATATTCACAATAATCCAATAATTTCCCAATCACAAATGCATGAACATTTTTTGATTTTTCTGAACGAACTTTTTCTTTTCCACCTTTTCTAACTCTAAACTCAACATCACCCAATTTAACATAGTCTGCATACATAATAACCTTACCATCATAAGTAACCGAAAAAGTATGTTTGTGTAAGTTATAATATACCATTACTTTTTTACCCAAAATAAATCATCAAATTGTGATTCTGTGATGATAACTTTCATTATAACCCTCTAAATTCATTTTCACTTACATATGTTGCAACAATTGTTCTATAGAACGGTTTGTATCCACCATAAGTATGTTTATTGTCAGACCTAACATATCCATCATCACTAACCGAATAATATCTAACTCGGTCTTCCGTTTCATAATAACCAAAATAATCTCCCATGAATATTTCAACACCCAAATCATCAAGTTGTTTTTGATAAATAGAAAATTTCATATTACCTGGCTCTTGTAATTCAACTTTGGAACTACCATAGAATTTATTTGTTGGTGCCATAACCTGAACTAAACCTTTCAATTCTACAGGTGCCATAAATTGAATACCATCTTCAACTACTTCACCATATACATCATCTTTCTTTGTTTTATATCGGTCAATACGATATAGTACAACGGTAAAGTTCATATCACCCTCTAACCATTCTTGACCCATATCAATGTCAAGGTCAAAATCCTCACCACCAAAGAATTTACCTAATCTTGTTATTGGAACTAATTTCTGCATATATTGATAAATACTCAAACTTTAACTATATTTAAAGTAAATTTATTAATATTAGATGAGTGATGTTAGTTTAGAATCAAAGGCGATGTCCATTCTTGAGTTATACGAGGGTGGCAATAACTATATTTTGGAATTAAAACGCAAATCACAAGTTAATAGAAGATTTTATCCAACAAGAAGTCAATCGGAATATATTATCAATTTTCATGACAAACAACCAAAGGTTGCTAAAAAATGGGTAATTCTTGACACTTATTTTTCTCAGAAATTAGCCGACGACAAATTATACACAGAAATACCACAAAAAGTTTGGGTTGAGAAACTTTTGGCAGACAAAGAAAAGGCATACCATATTTGGGGTAAAGTTTTTGAAAATGAGGAACTTCACGATTTTTGGTTACCAAAAGTCGCAATCATCAAAGATAATTCAGTTAAAGATGTTGTGTTAGATTATTCAAAATATTCACATCGTCCACCACTTGAACACCAAAAAGAAGCAATTCAAAAACTGGTTGAGAATAAAAAATTCATTCTTGCCGATGATATGGGTCTTGGTAAGACAACCTCAACAATTATTGCTGCTTTGGAAGCAGGAGCAAAAAAAGTATTAATCATTTGTCCTGCAACCTTAAAGATTAATTGGAAACGAGAGATTGAAAATTATTCAGACAAGTCAATCTATATTGCTGAAAGTAAAAATTTTAGTACCGAATCCGATTTTGTTATCATAAACTACGACATAATAAAAAATTTCCATGACACTAAAAAGAAAGACGATTCTCAAGTTCTTGCTGCCAATTTTGATTTGGTCATTATCGACGAAGCACACTATATCAAAAATTCTACGGCGCAAAGGACAAAATTAATTAACGACATTGTTAAAAACACCGAAAGACTTTGGTTGTTGACGGGTACACCAATGACATCCCGACCAATTGATTATTTCAACTTATTAAGTTTGATTGAATCTCCCGTAGCAAAAAATTGGATGGCATATGCAATCCGTTATTGTTCGGGTTATCAATTTAATGTTGGTGGAAGAAAAGTTTGGAATGTTACTGGAGCATCAAACTTGGAAGAGTTAAGGGACCGAACATTAGGTTTAACATTAAGAAGATTAAAAGAAAATGTTCTTGATTTA
>JABMOB010000016.1 GCA_013204345.1 Parcubacteria group bacterium
AGATCAATAATTTTTAAATTGAGTTTGGCTGCTCCAAAAAGAAGATCGAAATCGCCAAACGGGTCAAAATCACCGAAAAACGCTCGGTTTCTTTTTATATCTTCATAATCTTTTTTCCAAATAACTTTTGTCCCACACAGTGTATCTTTCAGCGATTGTCCTAAAATCGAACTGAAAGCAAAACTGAAAAACTTATTGCCGAAAAAATTCAATACCCGCATAGAATACTTTTCAAGTGGATAAACCAAACGCGAACCATTTATAAAATCGGCCTTATTTTCGACAATAGCTCGATAGAATCTCTCCATTTCAAATGGAGGTACCGTCATATCGGCATCATAGATCGTAAGGATATCCCCCTCTGCCATATTGAAACCAAGTCTAACAGCATCACCCTTACCTTTACCACCTTGTTTCGCATATTTTATTTTTTTCTTTCCTTTATATTTTTCTGCAACACGAACAATTTCGGCGAAAGTATTATCTGTTGAATTTCCCTCTATAAAAATAATTTCCGTGAACAACCCCAATTCTGGCAATTCTTTTACAATTTTTTCTATTGTGCCAGCTTCATTTCTAGCCGGAACAACTATAGAAATAGATGGTTTTTCGGTCAAAGAAATAGTATTTGATTTTCTTACAACAATATAATGAAAAATTCCCAACCGTGAAAAAGGGAAAATATTGGAAATTATTTTGTTCAAAAAAGCCGACAGCAAAGGAACATATTTAGGCATAATCATCTTAGATCCAGACTTTACAACCTCTAAGCCTGCGATATAGGCAAAATTCCTTAAATCAGCCATAGAGAGCCAATTTTGCTCTATAGAAGGCATTCTGAGGCCCAATTTTGACGCTAGACGAAGGATAGGCTCCCAAAGGGCGTTATACTGGGTAATAACGATTCTACCGTCTAATTTGACGAGTCTTGAGGCCTCTCTCATAAACCCCTCAATATCGTTTACATAACCAAGTACGTCTGTGGCAATAACATAATCATATGTAGAATCTGGTGTGTTTTTTTCTTTTTTCCAGAAACTATTATCGCCGACTTGCACTCTCAAAACTTTTTTATCTTCGGGTGTGAGAAATTTCAAAAAACCCTCCAAGTAATTATAGTAGTATTTATTTCTACGCTTCCATTTTGTACGACTGGAAGCAATTTTTTCAAAATATTCAATTACATTTTCTTTTTCCATAAAATTATTCGCAATCATAAATAGTAGCTTCTATTTTTGAATCTTTTACATTAAAAACACTCGGGCAACGACTAAAGAATTTACCATAAAAACTTTCTGGATTAATGTGAGGAATATCCACTACCAGAAAATACCCCCCGTTATTTCTAACATATTCTGTAAATTTTTTCCTGTGCCCATCTTCAAATTGCGGTGCGGCGTAAAACCTGCCTGCATACTTCCCGACCCTAGAAAGCTCGTAAGCTCCAATATCGTTATAGGTAAGAATTTTTTTAATATCATTTGATTCATAAATAAAAGAAACGGCCTCATTCAAAACTTTCGCAGTACTACCATTTATCTTTCCGAAAAACAGTTCCTCAGCAAAAACAGCGTTGTACATAAAACCTATCATAATCAAAATAATAGCCACCTCCGGTAACCAATTTCTTTTGACGCAACCAACAATTCCTAAAATCAAAGAAATGAGAAAAGAAACAACGATAAAAATAAAAGAGATGTAGAAACCTACAGGACCAGAACCACCATTAAAAGGATTGAGAATATTCCACTCCAAATGAATTACTCTACCAAACCATTCTTCCTTCGGATACAAAGGGGGGACAATATGGTTTATAAAATTTAAAATAAAAAGTAGCAAAACAATGAAAAATCCAATAATAAACGAGGAAACAATTCTGTAGCCCTTTAAAAGAGTTTGGTTATCAAAAATTTTAGAAATAATTAATCCAACAATCACCGACAAAGGAACAATCAAAAACATCATATATTTATCCAAAGCCCCTCTAGAAAAATCGAAAAGGACAAAATAAAAAATTAGACCTAGAAAAACGTAAATAAAAAATATTCTAGTTTTTTCAAATAATTCTTTGGAAATAAAAAGGAGAGGAATAAGAAGTACAGGAGAAAGATAAAACACAGATTTCACACCTTGGACTATGACCTGAGTGTAATCCCTACCTCCAAAATGGAAATATAATAGCGCATGTGAAATCATTTGACCAAATGAAAATTCTGGACGCCATAAACTAACGACCCCAAATACCAAACCTGCAAAAATCACAAAACCAACGATAGATAATGAAGTATAAAAAACATCTTTTTTGGTTAGGGTTTTTTGCCTTTCCAAAAAGAAATCTACCAAAAACATCCCCAAAACAATAACGAATGAAAGCTTTACTAGAAATCCAAGAACTAGAGATGCAATAAAAAGAGAAAAAATTACGTATTTTATCCAACCAACAACGTTCTTCCATCTATCATATAAATTCACTGACAATAAGAGGAAAAAGGGGATTATCGCTCCATCCGTGTCTATCATGAGAGAAGCCCAGACACTATAGAAACCAATTACCAAAAGGAACAACCCCCACAACGCAGGCTTTGCTCCATAGCGATTTTTTACTACATCAAAAAACAAAAAACATATCAAAATCGAAAAAATTATCGGCAAAAATCTGAGATTAGCATTACCCAAAAAAGAATTACCTAAACCCAAAAAAAGGGCGGTTAAAGGAGGATGTGAGAAAAAATTTCCAGCGGTAACACTTCCCCCAGCCAAGGATACTGCAGATTTGAATTCATCTTGGTGATAAGGTAAACCAACACCAGGAAGTCTCATAACAAGAAAAATAATTCCTAAAATAATTGATAGGATAATCAGTGTTTTTTTATGTACCAAAATATTTTCCGAATTATTCATCATATTATTTTTGTATGAAAAATAAATTTTTTATATACAAAAAAACTTTCACAAGCAATAATCACGTTACTGACAAATTGTGCCCAAAGATAATGGAAACCGGCATATTCAACTAAAGAATAAACAAAAATAGTGTTAATTATAGTATTTGTAATCGCGACAAAAAGATATGTCCATACTTGTCTATGGATAAAATCCCTAGAATGATCTTGGAATGTCCAAAATTTCTGCAAAACAAAACTAACAACAACTGCTAAAACAAAAGACAGAGCAGAGGAAAGAAGGTAATATATTCCGAACCATTCCGTAAAAATATATAGGAAAAGAAAGTTTACTCCCGCCGCTGTTCCACCAGAAATCAAATACCTAAAAATACGGGCGTGTTTATAAATTCCTGAAATAATGGTTTGATAAGTCATAAAGAAAGTTTATTTTAGCATAACGGCTTTTTGTATTCGATCCGAGATGTGGGTAAAGGAAAATTCATTTTTAAACATAACAAGAGCGTTTCTAGACACTTTATCCAAGATAATTGGATTTTTTGATAAAGATTCAATTTTCTCGGCTAATTCTTGCCCTATGCTGGAGAAAATAAAAAAGGCCGTGTCGTCGTTTTTTGCAATCTCTTTTATCGCTGGAGCACTCAAAGTCAGATACGGAATACCCATAGCAAACGCTTCAAAAGCTTTGTGAGGAATAGTACGATCCAATCTGGGATTATTCTCAAATTGCCCCAAAGCGAGGTCCGCATCAGATATTTCCCTTCTCAAATCATCGTCTTGGAGAAATTTGGTTATAAAATCAACATTTTTTAATTCTTTTTCTTCAATAAACTTCCTAACCTTCTCTTGAAAATACCCAGCACCGATTATTTTGAAGTAAATGGAATTATTGTTTTTTAAGATATTTATTGCTTCCAATATATACATAACCCCCGACTCTGGAGTAAGTTTACCCCTAAATAAAACTGTAAATATATTCTGACGATCAGATTCTCCAAACGGGATGGAAATGAAAAGATCTTCATCGGCACCAGTATAAAGAACTTCATATTTTTCCGATTTGCCATATTTTTCCTCAAAAAATTTCTTTTGCTCCTCACTTTCAAGAAAAATTTTATCTGCATATTTGACCATCAAAAAATCTGCGATTTTACTTTTTATTTTTCTAGAGAAGCTTGGACGATGAGAGTTCACCTCCGCATCATATAGAGATCCCAATGCATCTACACAAATGAGCTTTTTTGATAAAAATTTAGCCAAAGGCACAACGATATGCCCTGGATATCCAACAATCAAAACGTCATATGAATTTTTTATAGCATTATGCTTCCTCCAAAGACGCCAATACTTTACAAGCCCGGCGGAACTATCCCGACATTCTATTATTTTATGCCCCGCTTTTTTTAGCGCTTTGATATAAATTTTATTTCTGCCAAAATCTGGATTGTAGATTCCAAACCAACAAATAGTCATTTTATATTTTGTTTAAGAGATAACATAAGAGCATCCAAACTTTGTGTCCGCGCAAAATCAACATTTTGCTCAATCAGCCTTTTCTTTTCTAAACCATTCTCCAAAAAAAGATTAGAAAGTTTTTTATATACTTCTTCGACCTTCCTATCATCTAAAATCATCTTATTATCTATATTACCGCGTAAATTTTCATTAGAAACAAGCGTGAGACAACCACAAGCCATAGCCTCAAAAATAGTCTTGTCATACATTCCACTAGAACTAAGGTTTATAAAAATTTCATGCGCATTGTAAACTTCTGGAGTTTTTGTGTTTGGCACTCCAATATTAAACTTCAAAAACTCATCCAAATACAATTCGCTAGCACGTTTTTTGAGTTTCTCTAAATAATCTCCATCTTTAGGTAAAGCGTCACCGTAAATATCAGCAGAAAAAATAATGTTTTCTTTTTTCAACACACCCAATGTTTCAATAAAAATATCAACATTTTTGGACGGAGCGATTCTACCCAAAAACAATACAGACTGGGGCTTTCTCTCTACGGTTGGCATCACTTTAAAAAAATTAGCATTAACACCGACCGGCATTAAAATAGTTTTTTTATATTTTGCTGTATATGAATATTTTGAAGTACAAAAAACCTTATCACAAAAAATACTCGCAATATCAGTAAGTAAACTACCCGAATGATGATTTCTCCACATATAAATTTTCTTACCAAGAATTTTCCAAATTAATCCACTAAGCAAAATGTATTCTTGATTCATATGTACAAAGACAGAATCATAATTTTTTCTTTCTTGCCAAATATATTTATAAAAAAGAATCAGATATTTTAGACGAGACTTTTGTTTTTCTTTTCCTAGTGATAAAACCTTCACATTGTTTGGTAAATTATAATCACCACGCTCCAGGCAAATAGCGACAATGCCACTAAAGTTTTTAGCGAACTCGTATATCCAATTATGGAAAAATCCCAAAACTGGGTCATCTATATCTATTTTTTGTGTAATAATAAGTAATCTTTTTTCAGACATAAAAAGTATAGAATTAAAAATTTTTCCCATACACACTCTTAAGTAAACCTAAATCTTTATTGCTTTTTTTAAGTAATTCAATATTTTTTATCTCCACAAATTTCAAAGCATCAATACCTTTTTTATCCCCAACCATTTTCTCATAAAACTTCCTAAACGAAGCAAAATCTTTTATAAAACAATGACCGCCAGCACCCCTACCACTTTTGTGAATAGGATCCAGGTGAGTTTTACCAATTCGAGAATCTGCCGACAGAGCATCACGAATAACATCCCACGACAAATCTAAACTAGACGATGTGTCATAAAGAATATTCGTAAAAACAACTTTGAAATACAACCAGCAATTTCCGCTATATTTTATAAACTCTGCTTCTTCTGAAGAACATATTAATTCGTAAGGGGCTTTCGGTAACACGCTTTTTACAATTTTTGCCTTTTCAGTATATTTTTTAGTCATTTTTGGTACACCAATAATATTTCTTTCGGGATTTGCAGCATCATGCACAGCTGTTGATTCAGTAAGGAACTCCGGAGAATGCATGACAAAAATTTTTGGGTTCTCTTTTTGTATAGAAGCTGTAGTTCCCGGAAGTATGGTGGATTTTATTACAGCAATTTTTCCCTTACCAACAAGCTTTACAACTTTTCGGACAATACTATCGTCAAAACCTCTTACTGTAGTTGGAGTAGGTACTGCAATAAAAACTATATCGCAAAGAGATATTTTATCCTTGTTTTTTACATACAAAGGTTCTTGAGAATAACGCACAACATTAAAACCCAACTTCTCAAAAACATCAGCATAATTTTTGCCTACCCAACCTTGTCCAATAAAACCAATCTTTTTTTTAATATTTGGCATAATGTGTAATCAAACTATAAATTATACCAGCATCTCTACAATTTTCTTGGCAATTTTTTTTGAGTTGAGTGGAACAATATTTGCGCCAATTTCTTTTGCGATACCAACGTCCGTAGAAACAATTCGACATCCCACAGTATGTGCCTCAACTAAAGTCATTCCATATCCTTCATAGAATGACGTTAGCAAAAGAAGGTCAGCCGTTTTGTAATATGAACTAAGATCATTTTGCCATGACTCAAAAACTATAGATCTATTGATGCCAAGAGAATCAACGAGTTTTTTTAATTTTAATTCTTCAGAACCAGAGCCAACGATAACAAGACCAGCTGAAGGAATTTCTTGCACTACTTTTTTCCAAGCCTCGATTGATAATTTAATGTTTTTTTCTGGCTCAAGCCTAGAAGCTATTAAAACAATTCTGTTAAAATCCGAGTACTTTTTGTGCAAATCTACCGTGACTGACGCATTTTTTATTTGCTCTGTATCAACAAAAATCGGCCTAACTTCAATTTTAGAATCAGCAATTTTTAATCTTGGGTTTTCTATCAAAAACTTTCTTATCCTTTGGGACACAACCCTCACATGGTTAGCCTTTGGTAAATACATAAACGCCATACTCTTTCTTATACGGTTACTAAACGTATATGTAAAATAAGGACTGCCAATATCAGTATGCACTTGAATCTCAAGTGGGAGTAAGAAACGTTTCTTTAGAGAAACCCCAGCCATAGAGGTCAAAAATGGATCCTGACAAGTTATATTATTGATATTTTTATCAGAAATAATAGATCTACCTATACGAATTGCATCAAATGGATAAAACCATTTCGACTTTGATCTGGTAGAGTAAGCAAAACAGTTTTGAGATATAGTCTGACTGTCAAACTTTCTATCACCAAAAACAATAATATGAAGTTCGCTCAAATAGCGCGCGTACTCTTTCATTCTTTCCCTTACCATACTACCTTCTTCAAATATTTTCTGATCTGTTGATATCATTAATAATTTCATATTTTTTCTAAAAGTTTTATCAGAGAATTAACAGTGTTTTCTATGGAAAATTGTTTTGACCTCTCTTTAGCTGCAGAAATGATTTTTTCCCTAAACAAAGAATCTGATGAAAGTTTTTTAATACCTTCCACTATCGCACCCTTATTATCTGGGGCAACTAAAATACCTTCTTTGTTATTATCAATAATTTCAGATAAATTGCCGATATTTGTGGTAATAACAGGAGTACCAGATGCCATAGCCTCTACCACCTGAAAGGAAAAACTTTCGAAAGAAGTATTGAGAACAAAAACCTCACATTTTTGAATTTTTTCAATTAAGTCTTTTCTTGATATCTGTCCAAGGAAAAATACTCTAGCAGAAACATCATTTTTTAAAGCAACACTTTCTAATTCTCTTCTTAAAGGACCACTCCCCGCTATGAAAAGTTTCCTCTCTGGAAGAAATTTCAATGTCTCAATAAGAACCCCAAAACCTTTCCAAGAAACAAGTCTACCTGCAGAGATAATCGTTTTGTGGTCAAAAATTTTTTCTTTATCTGGAATAACAGATAAATCTATACCATTATAAATGCAAAAAACTTTTTCTGGATTTTTCACCCATTTTGATACAAGATTTCTAAAATACACACTCGGAGAAATAACAACATCTGCACCGTCAACCGTCATTTTTTGAATCTTTCTTAAAAATTCAACTTTAAAACTATATTTTCTGTTTTGAAAATCATCAATCGATTCTTTTACTCCATATCTTTGGGTTGACTGCTCCCATGCATAATCTCCTGGAGTTCGAACAAAAAACTTTTTTCTAAGAATTTTGGCAACTAATAAAGATGGAAACCCAACACTTACTGTATCTTGAGCAAAAATAACATCTGCAGAAAAAGACCTTCTTAGCAGTTTAAAAAAGAAAACAGCGTGACGAATAATCTTTGGTAATTTTCTCACTTGCCCAAACGACAAAACGTCTACCCCAAACCCCCTCTTTGGTAGTTCATCGAAAAGCAACTTTGAATATGTTGCTGGCCCCCCTATTTCTGGAGGATATATACCTGTAGCGACTAAAAGCTTCATAAACCCACAGTTTATACCCTTTTTAAGACTTTATCAAAAATTTTGGTCTTCATTTGAGAAGCGATCAGATTCCAATCATATTTCTCAAAAGCAAGCTTTTTAGCATTTTTTACAATTTTATCTTTTAGTTCTTTATTTTCCAAGAGAATTTTAACTTTCTTTGCGATACTTTCCGGATTTTGAACTTCGCAAAATAACCCAGTGGGTTCTTTATCTGGATTTATATCAGGATCAAAAATAAAATCAATGATACCTCCAACCGGGGTAGCAATTACAGGCACGCCCGCAGCCATAGATTCTATAAAAGAATTACCAAAACCCTCGGAAAGAGACGGCCTGATAAAAATATCAGACATTTTTAGATACTTCGGAATCTCGGAATGAGGAAGGGGTCCTAAAAAAATTACCCTATCATCAAGACCTAATGCACCAACCTGATATTTTAATGATTTTGGGTCGGGAGATGTTGGGTTTGAAGAAATCATTTCTGGACCACCTCCTATGATTATGAGTTTCGTATACTTTGGTAACAACACCATAGCTTTTATAATATCTATTACCCCGTTTTTTGGCACCAATCTAGAAGTTGTTATAAGAAAAATATCACCAATACTTTCCCTTGAGCTCCCCCCTGGTTCATTCGGGTCAAAATTCTCGAGCTGTAAACGCTTACCAAATTTTTTAGCGAGAAATTTCGATTCTTCTTTAGAGCTCTCTTTGGAAAAACGAAGTGAGTCTACGCCGTTAGGGATAACTTCTACATTGCCACGGAAACCCATATCTTTTGCAAATTTGGCCAAAAACTTAGAAATAGCTTGCGCAATATCTGCCTTGGTAAAAATTCTTATAAAAAACGGATGTATAAATTTGGCTCTTTTTTTTATGTGGTCAATAGAATCTCCTTCCTGTAAAGTCAGAATAAAAGAAATTTTTGGGTGAAAAGTTTTGAATAACATAGCTGCGAGACCTGCATAACTAGCCATAATAGCCCAAATGGCATCGTATTTATACCTACGATGTAAAGTAACGGCTCTAAAAAAAGCCGTAATCGGAAAAAAGTAATTGTTTAAAGTATAGGGAAAACGAATAACAGATCTTATAGAAGGTGACTTGGAGGTAAAACCGATTCTATAAACATTGACGTTACCTATCTTCTCAAACCTCGGTAGACTTCGATCGAAACGAATGGTTATAAGATCAAAACGAATATCTTGCGTCCTTTCGGTAATTTCTTTTACCGCTATTTCCGCGCCTCCAATAAAAGGATGGTACGCATTTGAGAAAATCAAGACTCTTTTCATTTTTTTAACATACCTCGCTTATGTCTATTTGTCACTTACATCAAGCATTTTTAGCAAAACATCTTTTGGAATTTCCTTTGGTTTCTTTGGATGCTCATTTTCTTGTTTTGTGTTTTTTTCTTCGCGAGAATAGGTTTGATGGTGATCAGTCTTTCTGCGATCTTCTGATTCTGGCGCCGAAACGGAATTTGTTTTAGGTTTTTCTTGCACGAAATTATCTTTCTTAACAACAGAAGCCAGAGCTTCTCTCAAACTAGCTATATTTTCTTTTGAAGGATTTTTATCAGTCTTTTTTGGTATTTCTTTTTTTAGTGCAGAAAGAGGTATCGCATCTGGTGTAGGTATATTAGGCTTATCGGAAATTTTAATGCCAGCAAAAGGGTTTGGTTTAGATGCAACCACTGGCGGAATCGGCCTAGGAGTAAATGACCTTTCAGCTACCCGCGGTGAAGACGTTTGATTGATTTGTTCCTTGCTTTGTTCACGATTAAAATGCTCAGATGACGCCCTTGCAGAAGAATCTCTTTTTACTTCTTGTCTTGGTTCTGCTTTTGGCCCTGTAAAAGAAGGACGGTCTCGTCTAGGGAAAGAAGAACCTTCGTTAGTTCTTTTGGAATCTCTCCCTTCTGACATTTGTGTTGGTAAATGCCAAACCCGAATTTCCTCTTCCACTTGTGCCCGCGGACGAGCAAAATTTTTACGAGAAGTATCAATAATTTCTTCTTTGTACGAAATATCCGGCTTTTTTATTGGTGCCATCGTAGTAGCAGAAAAAGGTTGTGATCCCACTCCGTCGATCATCAACTTCAAATAAATCTGAAAAATGCCCAAATTTACAAGATCTTCAGCTGTAAACTGTGGCGCGAATTCTTTTTCCAAAACTTCAGCATCAAAGGCACCGACACGAAAAGTAACCATAGAACCAACGTTGCCGAAAACAGCATCACGAACCTCTTCCTCCATTTGTTCTATGTATTGATGAGCAATAGTAAGATTTAATTTGTATTTTCTCGCTTCGGACAATATGTCAGCAAAAGATTTATTTGCAAAAGATTGAAATTCGTCCACATAAAGGTAGAAGTTTGGAAGATTATGAAGTTCTTTCTCAGAAGCATCAGCACGAGACATCGCTGCTAAATAAATTTTCGTAATAAGCATACTACCGATAAGATTGGCATTACCTTCACCTACCCGCCCTTTGGATAAGTTTATGATAAGAATTTTCTTTTCATCCATTATCTTTCGAATATCAAAAGTTGATTTTGATTGACCGATAAGATTTCTTACCAATGGATTGGATGTAAACTGTCCAACTTTGTTTTGAATAGCCGGAGTAGCCTCAGCGGCAAAACGTTCAGTATATTTACCAAACTCATCAATCCAAAAAGATTTTACGCTTGGATCAGTGACATTGTCCACAACTTTTTTACGAAATTCTTTATCAGCAAGCATTCTGTTTACACCCAAAAGCGTGGAACCTGGATATTCAAGCAAAGCTAAAAGTGTATTGTTCAAAATATAAGCCATCCTAGCAGACCAAGCGTCTACCCAAATTTTTTCAAAAGTACTCATTAGGCCGTTTACAACCAAATGGCGTTTGTCTAAACCAACATCCTCCATAACATTGAAAGAAATTGGGTGTTCCATATCAAACGGTGCAAAATACAGCACATCGTTTATGCGTTCTTTTGGAACATATTCAAGCAAAAGTTCGGCCGTCTTACCGTGGGGATCTATAAAAGCAACACCCTCACCGTTCTGAATATCCTGAATAGCCATATTTTCCAGAAGGGTAGATTTTCCCATTCCAGTCTTTCCGATAACATACATATGACGAGAACGGTCCCTTCTCTTTATACCAAAAGGGGCTTTCTTATTACGAGCATCCGTTTCGGCGAAATATGTTATTTTATTGTCCTCCATTGTTTTGAAAAGAAGTTAATACTTAATGTATTATATCACATTTCTAGTGAAAATACCAATGCAAAATTATTTCAGAAGAGCCTCTAGGGTGTATCTATTACTTGGAGACCAGAGCATCCAAGAATCTAAACCAGCATCATAAGTACCTTTGATTTGTGCCCTGACCTCAGCAGGACCATAATTTCCACCGTATTTAAAATCTTGAAGCCAAGGACGTAACTTTTTTGGACTATATACTTCTTTAGAATAAAAAGATTTTGTTGTTGTGGTGCTCACAAGTTCACTGCCGATAGTTTGTATCGGAGTAGTAGTTGCGATGGCGCGCTTTACAGCAGAACTCATTGAAAACTTAACCACATTATAAGGTTCTAAATTTGGATCTGGATAACCACGGAAGTGAGGTGGATAATGTGATGGATAAACCATTGGACTTACGAAGTCAAAATAAGGTAAAGCTTTTTCCAAAACTTGGCCAATATTTAAATCATCTTCACTTGTCGCTGTCATACCAAATAAATCTGCAGACAATACTGGCACACGACCCAAACTATCCGGAGAATTTTTTAGAGCATCATGTAGATACGAGAAAAATTTCTCCAATTGATCCGACTTTGAAACACCGACAGAGTGTGGGTAATAAATATCTTTCATGTTTCCATCAGATGGAAAACGAATGTAATCAAAATTTAGCTCATCAAAACCAATATCAAAAGACTCTTTGGCAATCAAGATCGTTCTATCCCAAGCCTCTTTGGCACCAACATCTATAAAACTTAAACCTTTATAATCAGTCCAAACGACATTTTTATCACTCGCCTTTTTCACAGCCAAATCAGGACGTTCTTTTGTAAATATAGGATCTTGAAAAACGCTGATTCGACCAATAACGTAAATACCCTTCTCATGTAAACTAGTAAGAAATTCTTTCATATCCGAGGCATAACATCGCTTTGGAATATTTACCAGTGACGAATCAGTTGGTGTAAAAGAAAGTGTGCCACTAAAATCTTTAATATCTATAACGATGGAATTTATTTCGGTTGTAGTGGCAATTTTTACCAATCCATCACGTATAGATTTTGAACCAACAACACAACTTGTCATATAAATAGCTTTTACAGAATCTGGGGTACTTATGTGAAGAACGGATAGTTTTGGCGGCACGTTCGATACACTTCCCGCGACAAGAGCTCCTGAAATTTTTTCACCCAAAGAAACACTATAGGTCGTAACAAAAATTTTTGGAATAATAAAATAAATAAAGCAAAGCAAAACAGCGATTGCTAAAAAAATTAAATAATTTTTGTTGATTTTTTTGCGTCGAACCATGAAATTACCTGCTAAACAGAAACATCCGCATTATCGTTATTAATTTCTTCTTGAATAGGAATGGGTTCCTTAGGTGCAGAAAAACTCTCTTCTTTTATAGATATGTTTGGAGATGACATTATTCCAGATGAAACGGGGCCCCCTTCTACAAATGAATTCGCAACAACTTCCCTTCGGCGACGAGTAGATTTGTTTAGATTAGATCGTTTTTTACCATTACTAACCTTAAAAACAGTAAATATTATAGCAAGTCCTAACACAACGTTTAAAAAAGACTTCCAAGCAATTGGAAAACCCAAAAACGGCAAAATAACGACACAACAACCCAAGATTATACAAACATGTTTCTTTGTCATAAAAAATTTAGTTAACTAAAACCATTATACCTTTAATCGAAGGAAATTAATAATTATACTTTCACCCCTGTATGCTATTCGTTTTAAATATCCAGCTTTTTTTGGGAAAGTTTTCTATAAATTGAATAGAAAACGGAAACCAAGACAACCAAAACAATAACAATAATTACCCCACGATGCAAAGAGCGCACAGTTTCAATCACAGCGTCTATTTGATACTGAAAAACAAAACCAATCACCATTAAAACAGGAATAAAAATTAATGCCGGCAAAAAGCTAAATAATGCAAACGTTGATGGAGATATATCGTGGAATCCTGCAACCAAGGGGTTGAGTAAACGGACACCTGGAATAAATCTCGAAAAGAAAAGTGTTCTTTTTGGATGCTTGCTCATAGAATTGCTGTACCAAACTAAAATACCGACACTTACACCTGTTTTTATCTTTTTTACAAAAGGACTACCTTTGAGACTAAGGTAAAACAGTAAAAGATCTCCGGAAACAGAGCCTAGAATTCCAGTAACCATCATAAGATATAGATTTGCAATACCTTTGGCAGATACGTACCCAGCCAAAAGAAGAGTAACCTCTTCTGGAATTGGTAAAACATGCCCACTCAAAACAATCGACACATACACCCCAACATAAGAAAGCTGTTCTATATAAAGAAGTGTGTTGGTTAAAAGAAGCATTATTTTAATATAGAATCTATAATTTTATATACATCTCCAGCTCCCATAGTTATCAATACTTCCCCAGATAACATATGCATTTTAATATATTGTGAAGCGTCGTTTATACTATCACACATTATCGCTTTGGAATTGTTTTTTACTATTTCTTTGACAAGCATAGCACTGTCAATACTTGGATCGAGTTTTTCGCGCGCTGCATATATCGGTAAAATGCAAACACAATCCACATCTTTGAAACTTTTCCCAAAATCACTGAGTAAAAGTTTTGTTCTGCTATATAAATGCGGTTGGAAAATTACAGTAATTTTTTTGTTAGGAAACATTTCGCGCGCGCCAGAAAGAGATGCTTTTATTTCTGTCGGATGATGAGCATAGTCATCATAAAGCGATACGCCAGCCCTACTTTCTCCGCGAAATTCAAACCTTCTCCATGTGCCACGGAAATCAGAAAGTGAAGCAATGACATTTTCTTTTGGTATAGACAAAATTTCCGCGAGCGCCAATACAGCCCCCGCATTTTCACGATTGTGTTTCCCCGGAATTTTTAGTTTAAGATTTTGATTTATATGTGAGGAATAATCCACAACATTACATTTCAAACCTTTGATAACAGGTTTAATATTTTTTTGAGATAAATTACATATCAAATAGTCTTCCACACTAAGTTTTTCTACCAATTCCCTGAAAGCTGACTTAATATCAGCAAGATTTTTATAATAATCTAAATGATCATTATCTATATTAGTAATAATTAAAATATTTGGATTAAGATTCAAAAAAGAGCGTCTAAACTCACAAGCCTCCGCCACAAGGTATTTACTTTTCCCTACAATTAGATTACTTCTTTGTTTAGATGAAGAACTCATCAAACTTCCGACAATGACAGTCGGGTCAAGTCCAGCTTGGACCATAACCTCTGCGATCATAGCAGTAGTAGTAGTTTTTCCGTGAGTGCCAGATACAGCAATAGTATATTTTTCTTTTGATATCAAACCTAACGCCTGCGGATAGGACAAGGCAGAAATACCAAGAGACCTTGCTTCCAAAAGCTCTGGATTATCATCTGATATAGCGATGGTATAAATGACTATGTCAATAGCGACATTGACATTGCCCTTGACATGACTTTTGTAAATAGTCGCCCCTTCTCGCTCCAATTCCTTTGTAATCTCCGATTCACTCATATCCGAACCACTGACCTTTTTACCTTCTTTAAGCATCATCCTAGCTATAGCCGAAATACCTATACCACCAATGCCGATGAAATGAATATTTTGTGCTTTAGACAAAATTGATAGGTCAATTTTCATTATCTCAGTATATTAGAAAATGCTTAACTTTAAAACAATAAAAGCGACGATAACCAGCACGGCCGATAACCCATAAACTATAACTAAAGTTCTTTTAATATTATTTGTCTTATTTTGTATAAGATTATAAGTATGGTTCAAATCACCAGTAAAAATACTTTTTTTGTTTTGTAACCTTTTAAAAATGACAAAAGTTGTATCAAAAATAATATATCCAAAAACAAAAAGGGTTGCCAGTATAATACCAAATTTTGAAACAGGCAAGGTATAACCAAGCAAAGGAAGGGCACTCAAGGCAAAGCCGAGAAACAAACTACCTGTGTCGCCCATAAAAATGCGCGCCGGAGGAAAATTGAATATCAGATACGCTAAACATGAACCAATAATCCCAGAAGAAATAACGAGGACAGCAAAATTATTACCTAGCGCAAGAAAGTAAAAAATGGAAATTATTACCGCAATACCTGCAGACAAACCATCCAAACCATCAATATTATTGAATGCGTGCGTGACAAAAACAAACCACAAATAAGTCGGAATAAAATCTAGAAGATTATGGAAAAAATTTATTTTAATACCGAAGGTGAATAAAATAACAATTACAATAAATTCAAAAAATAACTTCGGATAAACTTTGTGTATGTATCCCAGATCATCAAAAAAACCCATAAGGAGGAAAAGAAAACTACCTAGAATAACAATCAGAAGTATTTGCCCAAAAGAAGATGATTTAGGTAACGCATAAAAACCCACAAGTGAAGAAGCGAGGAACCCAAGCCAAATACCAATACCACCGAAATACGGGGTGGGTGTTTTGTGCGTTTTTATTTCACCTGGGTTATCCAATATACTCCAAGCTATAGCCAACTTTCTGACTATTGGGACGGAAACCAAACTGACAATAAAAGAAACTGCAATCAGAGTTATATAAGGCATCATAAAAAACATCTAAAATTTATAAACATAAATCAGTGATTTTTTGTTTTTAGCACGCTCTAATATTAACATCTTTTCACAACCCAGATGTTCATAGAACTTTTGGGCGTCAATCAAATTTTTACCGACAGCAAATCTAAACTCATTGATTTCGTTCCTTTTAAACCAATCAACAGCCTCCATAAAAAGTTTTGTTCCTAAACCTTTTCTTTGATGTTTTTCTTCAACTACCAAAGAAGTCATTTCGGCTTTTGGAAGTTTTATTTGTGTAGTTTTTTGTCCATAAAATAAAACCTCAACAGCTTGCAATACCAAACGCCAATCAAAAATCTTTGGCAAAAGTGAAATAAGAACTATAAAAAAATTCTTTTTTATAAATTTTTTTTGAAAAGTAGATAAATCAATAGAACCTGAAATAAAAGCTAGAATCTCAGATCCCTCCTCCGCAACAAACAAAAAATTTTCATTTGATTTTACAAAATTTTCATAAAGAATTTTTACAAAATTTATACCAAAATTTGATATCGTACTGGAAGGAAAATAATTCACGTGCATAATAGCCAAATGTTCACAATCAGAATTTTTTGCTGGTCTTATTATCATAATTCTGTGATATTCTCTACAAATTCAGCGAACTCCCCGTATATCTTTGGTGCCTCAAACTTCTCTCTGTAAATTTTGAAAACATTTGAAGACATCTCTTCGTATAATTTTTTATCTCCCTTAATCATTTGTAATTTTGATATAAAATCGGATAAATCATTGTATTTGAAATTCAAACCAAGTTTTTCATCAGTTATCATATTTTCCAATTCGCCAGAATACCCAGAGAGTATCGGCTTACCAGCAGAAAAATAAGTGAAAATCTTATTGGGCATTAAATGACCTCCTTTTGCGGTTGGACATACCCCTACGCTAGTTTTGTCTAAGATAGTATCTATACTAGCCTGATCAAGCCATCCCGTAAACAATATGTTGTTCAAATTTTCAAATTTTTTCTTCAAATCTGACTGCTTTCCTCCAGATCCGACAAATATAAAGTAAAAATCTTCTTTCAGTATTTTTGCCGCAGACAAAACAATCGACTGATCAGTATTACCACCAAAAGACCCGACATAAGTAACCACAAATTTGTCTCTGGGTATCTTATCAGAAAATTCATTTTGTCCAGAAGTGTTTCTTTTGTTATATCCTAAATAAAAAACTTTCTCTCGTGTATTTTTAGTTCTTTTTGATTTATCCACCATCCAACATAGCATATCTTTACTTACGGCAGTCAGGCCTGTTGCTTGTTTTGATATCTTTTTTATTTTTTCGAAATCTCTCCATAGTGCAACTCGGAATAGGCCACGAAATAGCTGTGGGAAATACTCAAGGTGAGTATCCGGCCATTTATCTCGAGTATCCACAATAATTGGAATCTTATTGGCTATAGAAAAAATCAGGGCTTCATAAGTAATACCATACGGGGGTATCGCAGAAACAATAACGTCAGGTTTTTCTAGCTTGGTGACATATCTTCTAAACCTGTAGGCTAGAATTTTGTATTCTATATATCTTCTAAAAGATATATTCTTTTTATAACCAATTCCTTTAAGAAAAATTACTTTTGAATTTTCATCTATTACAACAGGCTCTTCATTATTAGTAATAAATTTTTTTGTATAGTGATTAAAAGCTGATGCGAAATAAGTGACCTTATGTCCACGTCTAATAAGCTCTTCGCCCAAAAGAGCGTTCCTCATCTTTGGAAATGATTTATTTATTGGTGGATTTTCGCCAATTTTTATAAGCCAGATATTCAAAGATTTGTTTTAAGAAATAGTCTTATAAACCATAAACAAAATAAAGTACACGTAAATACTACGCTATTTAAAATCATTTACCAATTTATTAAATAGATTACCGCGACCAAACTCAACCAAATGAGGCGAACTCTAGAATAAACAGAGCTCTATAATCGACCTGTGTATTCTAAGCTGATTGAACATGGCTAACAGAGTCTAAATATAGAGTAAAATAAGGAATAAAAAAACCACAGCATCGGATGCTGTGGGGTTAGTGAACAGAGCGCAAAGAACTCAGGTATTCAGGCGGTGGACTGTTCCTTGGCAACTTCGGATGGTGGACTTAGTTCACCATCGATAAGCTGGCTCAACAAATCCCGCAGGATGACTGGGTTAATAAGACCCTGCTTCCCGTCACCCCTTGCTTCGCGCGACAACATTATGCAAGTCGCCACGGGGGGAGATACCTCAATGGCACCAAATCCCTCCCAAACCAAACCTGCCTGGATAGTAGCAAGCTCTGGGTTTTTGCCACTGTCGGAACAGACTTTACGCCCCCATCTTTCAAGACAGGAGATTAGTTGCATATAAGCCCCCTCGAAGGCTTGCTGTTGCGCCGCTCTTCCCGCCAACTCCCTTGGGGTTGGAACACCGAGGAGTTTCAATACCTCGTCACGGACATCATCAAGCTTCAAGCCGAAGTTGAGCAGTACCTGCACAGCAACCCCCTCACGCTCACGTAGGAGACCGAGCAGAATATGCTCGGTGCCAACATAGTTGTGGTTGAAGTTACGGGACTCTTCGATGGCGTATTCGATGACCTTTTTGGCACGCGGGGTCTGAGGCAGGATTCTCATGGTGACCATGTCAGGACCGGATTTGATGAGTTTCTCAACTTCGAGTCGCACCTTGCGGAGATCGACGTTGAGGTTTTTGAGAGTATTAACACCAACGCCAGAACCCTCCTTAACCAGACCAAGCAAGACATGCTCGGTGCCAAGGTGCTCGTGATTAAGGCGCAGGGCTTCTTGATTTGCCAACGCCATAACTTTTCGGGCACGTTCGGTAAAGCGTTCGAACATGGCTGACTCCTTGTGTCTGTTTCAAAAATGTTTGTGAACTGTTTGTAAATGAACTCTGGCAACAATACTACACAGAAAACTGTTTTTGGCAAGAAAATTATCTTTTGCCCAAACACACACTTTTTACCTATTACATGCTATAGCACAGAATGGGTAAAAAGTGTCCTGAAGAGTTTTGGCTCTTTCTAGACAATAACCATTATCTTACGCCCTACAAACCACTAACTAGTTTGTTAAACTGATCTCCTCTATCAAACTCATTCTTAAACATTCCAAAAGAAGCGAAAGCTGGACTCAAGAGAACAACATCACCTGCATTCGCCAAACTGAAAGCTTTTTGAACAGCTTCTTGAAGAGACTGACATACCGGCGCTATTTTTATTTTCCCTGACCTTTCTAAAAAATCGGAAACTAATTTGTCTGTACCACTTCCCGAAAGCAAGACGACTGACTTACAATTCTTCTCAACCGCCTCAACAAATCCAGACATATCAAGCCCCTTTTCGGCACCTCCAGCAATAAGAACTATATTTTTATTTTCACCAAGAGCCTTCAAACCGGCAACTGTCGCTTCTGGAGTAGTAGAAGTTGTGTCGTTATAAATTCTTACTCCATTTATTTCTTTTATAAGCTCGAGACGACCAGGTACCCCTTTAAAATTTTCCACCACTTCTTTGATTGTCTCTTCTGAAACATCTAAAGCTCTGGTGGCATGAATAGCACAAGCTACATTATATTTGTTGTGTTCGCCCAAAACTTGTAGTTTAAAATCTTTCGGAACATCGGAAGAATTTGTAATAATAATTTTACTTTTGATATCCTTATATTTATTTTTTATAAGTTCAGCACATTGGCTACCTAGTACGATAAAGTTTTTTTCTGTCTGATATTTAAATATGTTGGCTTTATCCTCTAAGTATAAATCCATATCATTTTTATAGTAATTCAAATGATCTGGAAAAAAAGTTGTGAAAACCGCTAAGTAAGGACTTTTTTTTATATCCCCCATACCGTGAAGAGCCCAGGAATCTAATTCCATTACCACCAAATCTCCAGCATCTACTTTGTCTAACAAAGAAAGAGTTGAAACATTTTTCACATTACCACCGAGAAAAACCTTACGCCCACTTGCTTTTATTATTTCATAAATAAGCTGTGTGACAGTAGATTTACCACGTGTGCCGGTAACCCCAACAAGTGTTGCTTCTGGATTTACATACTTCACAAAAAGCGACTCACTTACAAAAATCGGTATATTATTTTTTCTGGCCTCTGCGAGATAAATAGAGTCTATCGGAACATTCCCCGGCTGAAGAATCATATCCGCACTCTGAAAATCTTCTATTTTATGTCCATCGAGTGTGTATTTAATATTAGAGTACGCCCCAAGTTTTTCTAGCGATGGTTTGAGCTCAGTCGAAGATTTTAGATCAGTTACGGTCAAATCAGTCCCGCATTCTGCCAGAAAAATTGTGTCATTGAGCGCTCCTCCTAGGAGCCCTAATCCCATGACGGTTATTTTTTTACCTTTGAAGATGTTTCTATAATCCATTGTTTTTTAGTTCCAAAAATTTTTGTATAAGTTCTGGGAGAGATCTTCCATGAGGAAACGGTATAGGATGCCTTATATCAAACCATTTTGCGTCTATTATTTCAAATTGATCTATGGCATAATCTGCTTTTTCAATCTTTGAATAAAAAACTTCAATGTTAATAATTCTGTAGTCTTGAAGTGTGCTGTATTCGTAGATTTTCTTAATATTTGGTAAAGTAATTCCCGTTTCTTCTTTTGCTTCACGTCTCGCCCCCTCTTCAAACGTTTCTTTGCACTTAACTCCTCCACCAGGCAATGTCCAACCTTTATGGGCATAGGATAGTCTAACTAATAAAATACTATCTTTATATTCTATAAAACACTTCACCCCACGAGTTTTGGGACGAAAAATAAACCAGTAAATTTTTCTTATTGGATTTATTATTTTATATGAAAATCTTAGGAATTTTTTTTTCATCAAATATTAATAATTTTATATGAGATTCAAGGCGAGGAAAACTTTTACGACTACGCTGTATGAGTAATACTGCACGGGAGTAAAAATTTTTCTTAACGAAGAAGGTCACCGAAATTATACCGAGCCAACCAAGAGGATTTTTATCAAAGTTCTAGGCGCAAGCGAGCATTGTGACCAAACTGTATGAATAATACAGTGCGGGAGCAAGCACAGCTTGCAACGACAAAATTTGATAAAAAGACCTTGGTTTTAGATTTCCTCCACTAAAATCATATTTGTCGGAATAGCTTCCGTATTGAAAGGTGCACCAGCGGCTATAACAACCTTGTCACCTTTTTTAGCAAACTTATTTTCCAAACAAAATTTACGCACCACGTCAAAAGCTTCCTCTAAAGTAGTGACTCTTGGAATAACAACAGGAGAACACCCGTAACTTAGCATTAGCTGATTGGCGGTTATTTGATTTGGAGTAATGGCGATAATTAAAGGACTAGGTTTATATCTGGAGATCATTCTGGTTGTAAAACCTGACTCAGTAAGGGCAAAAATGAGCTTAGCACCAACGTCATGAGAAATACGCACAGCACCTCCAGAAACAGCATCAGGGACTATTAAAAGCCCTTTATCTGCACGACCTAGATCATATTTCTCTTCACTGTATTCATCATTTTCGATCTGTTTGGCTACGCGAGTCATCACTTTTACAGCTTCAACTGGATACAAACCAAGAGTTGTTTCCTCCGAAAGCATAAGGGCATCCGTACCATCCAAAATAGCATTTGCAATATCGCTCACTTCGGCGCGAGTAGGTACATGTGATTTTATCATTGATTCCAATATTTGCATAGCTGTAATAACTGGTTTGCCGACCATATTGCATTTTTTGATAATCATTTTCTGGATCATCGGCACGGTTTCTGCTGGTACTTCAATTGCCAAATCACCACGAGCGACCATAATACCGTCCGAAACTTCAATAATTTTATCTATATTTTCAACGGCCTCTGGTGTTTCGATCTTTGCAATAATCTGAGCCTGACATTTTACCTTATCCAATATCTCTCTAAGTTCGATAATATCTTCCGGCTTCCTAACAAAAGAAAGGGCAATAAAATCAACCTTGTTTTTTATACCAAATTCTAGATCACGCCTATCCTTTTCCGTAAGAGAACTAATTTTTAGATGAGCGCCAGGTAAATTAACCCCACGGCTAGACCCCAGACTTCCCCCAACAACAACTTTGCAAATCACATCATCGCCTTTTATATCAATTATCTCTAGTTTTTTCTGACCATCTTGAATGAGAATAAAACCCCCAACATACACCTCTTTCGGCAAGTCGGGATAATTTACGTGTACCCTATTCACATCACCTACAATTTTTTCTGTAGTAAGCGTAAAAGTCTCTCCTTCCTTCAAGGTAATCTTTTCTGTGGAAAATTTACCAATCCTGATTTTTGGCCCAGCTAGATCCTGAAGTATAGCAAAAGGTTTGCCTGTTTTTTTGGCAATATCTCGCATATTGTCAACTCTAAACTGATGTTCCATGTGATCCGCGTGAGAAAAATTGAGACGGGCAACATTTACGCCTTCGTTTATAAGTTTTCGAAGCATTTCGTCACTTTCTGTAGCGGGACCAATTGTTGCAACAATTTTTGTTTTTTTAGATGAGCCATTTTCTTAAAATTAAACCTTTAAAACAGTTTTTATATTAAAATTATCGATATAATGTTGAATAATACACTTATTTTTATAAAAAATCTACACACAAATTACCTCAAAAGAAAACCCGTGGACACCTGTCCACGAGTACTACCCCAAATCCTAGTCAGCTTATCAGTGTGCCAATGTCTTCGCCCATCACAGCGCGCTTAAGATTTCCGGCCTTGAAAAGATTGATAACCCTAATAGGAATTTTTTTCACTTGAGCCTGTGCAACCGCTGTTATATCCAAAATCGGACCAAAGTCACCAGCAAAAAAATCTCGGTAGCTAAGTTCTGACAAAAGCCTAGCTCTCGGATTTTTCACAGGATCACAATCACAAACACCGTTAACTTTCGTACCTTTGATCACGAGACTGGCCCCAATTTCGTAAGCTCGAACCAAAGCCGCTGTGTCGGTGGTCACACCAGAATTACCGGTACCCCCAGCGACAATAACAACTGTTCGCTTGCCCAAATAATCAAGGGCTTCACGAAATCCGTATGTCCCAACCAAAGAACCGAAAGGAATAGCGCTCATAAGCGTAACATCAACTCCGCGTCTTTTAAGAGCGTCCTCCAGCAAAAGACCATTCATTATTGTTGCTGCCATTCCAATAGAATCAGCGATGGGAGGAGTTGTCCCGCAAGATTTGATCAGAGTGCTACCTCGCACAAGATTTCCCCCTCCGATAACAATAAGAAGATCAGCAAAAGGAGGAATCTCCGAGATTTCCTTTGTAATAAAATTGAGAGCGCGAAGGTCAAACGGGGTACCTTTTTGCTTCCCTTTTGTTTTTTCTTCCAAGGCTTGCCCAGTAATCTTCAAAACTATCCGCGGATGCTTCATTGCACACCTTCCCCTATTAAAATTATGAGAGAACTATAACCCGGTACATAGTAATGATTATAGAAAAAAAGCAAGATGAAAATCTTGTGCTCTAATTTCACCCTCCCACCAATAGTTTTCCCAAAAAAATAGTAATATTCAGTGTGCGCGTACCACGAGTCTTGCCCGTCTAAATTTTCAGAAAAAATTTAGACGGGTGAAAACGTGTCTCCTTACAGGATCAGTACACCTTTTGGCTCTTTTGATTACAAAACAGCTCAAAAGGTTTTTTAATGCTCCTAAAGTCGCATCTTCAACCTCGTCATTACCTGCCCTGTATCAAATTTGCAATTAGGCCATACCACTCATTGTGCGCGTACCACGAGTTGAACGTGGGACCTCGTCATTATCAGTGACGCGCTCTAACCACCTGAGCTATACGCGCACAATGAGAACTATATAAATTTATTATAAAACCAAAAAGAACAAACCCGCAAATTTTGATACTGGGGTCAGTGACGCGCTCTAACCACCTGAGCTATACGCGCATAGAAATACAAAACACTGAAGATAAAGTTACCAAAAAAATGCTAAAATAACAAGATAAAAAAATAGCCGCCGGATGATGAGTCCAGCGGCTGTTCCAATCTGCAATCACTAATGCTCTTTCGTAGGCCTTTCGACCTAGACAAGCGTCTCCGACGCTTTTACGTGTGTCGGTGCACGTTTTCCCCGCACCATTCAGTCTTTCAAAAAACGGTTTTTAAGATCCAACCAGTAATCTTCGGTTGACGATCTTTTCCAACCGTTCGGCCCACCATTCCAAATGCGAGCCTTGTCTTCATCCGTTGGTTCTCTGCCAATCCGTCTTTCTGTCGCCCACATATCGATATAAAGGCGACAAATTCTGATAGACAGAGCGCGGTCCCCAAGACAATCTTCGGCGCGATAATTTGTACCGTGCCGTCGATTGACATCGTCAACAGCAGGTTGGCGAATTTGTAAACACCCATAAGCTTTCTGCTTTAGATGTCTGTCACCAACCGCCTGATCATTACCGTCGGGATGTTCTTTATCACTTGACTCCTTTTTAGTCAGAGCTGTGATGAGTTCATCTCGAGGCTGATCAGCAAAAACAACTGACTGAAAACAACACATCATTCCAAAAAACATGAACCAGATCAGGATTTTGAGGTTATAACCTCTCATTCAGTATCTCCTGTGGGTTATCTTGATAAAATTGAGCAACATGCGCAATTTCACAAGTCTTATATAAGCTTAGCACATTTAAGCAAATAAGTCAATACCCCAAATACATAGGGGAGTCCTATGTATTTTAGATCTATTTTGTATATAAAAAAGCGCTACGGTCGAACCGTAACGCCCTTCTCTTATCCTCCTCGTTCGATAGTCATCGCGAGCATTGGCTCTGAATGATCCGACGCACGACCGTGTCGATAACCTTGGGGCGGTCGTAATCCCCACAGGCGATGCGCTCCTTAGCTGCAGCAATCACATTGGACCTGATACCGCGAGTCTGTTCCCTCATCCCATAAGGCAATCTTGATGGCTCTGCCTGCATAAACACGCTCCTTCTGAAAGGGGTTAAAGATCTTGCCTTTCATACCATAACACAGCTAGTTTTTTTGTCAAAACAAAACCACCCTTTCGAGTGGCTTTGCAATATTATTCTTTATTTTGTTCCGTTCTTAGACTCACAAAAATCTTTCGATTAAAGCGGTCCTACAATCTGTCTTTCCAGATCGTCATGTTGCTTTTAGGATATTCAGCAATAATCCTTTCAATGCTCAATTGAGGCATTGAAAATCGACACCGTAAGTCTGTATCGCCAAAGCGATACAAGACATGTTTCAATTTGAAATACTCCACGAGCAGCTTCCGCTACCCGTGCCTTGTTACGACTTAGTCCCTGTCATTGAACTTACCTTAGGCCGCCTTGCGGCAGACTTCGGGTACTCCCAACTTCCTTGACTTGACGGGCGAATATGTTCGTTAAACTACGAATTGATGTTCCCACAGTACAGACGGATTTCCCGTATACTGCGAGCTCTAGTGCATTGTTTGCTTGAGGGCAAACATTTTTCTTAAACCTGTTTCTTGGAGATGTTCATTATTTTGAATCATCTTCATTAACATACAAAAGGTTTCGAAATCATTTCTCTTAGAAGTTAGTTGTAACTGATGCTTCTTGAAAAATGGAATGATTACTTTTGCAAGATCTTCTCTATTATAGACTTCGTAGCGATAGCAATTTTGATGATGAGGTCGTATATCCTTTTGAAAATATACACTTCCACATCCGAAAAATTGCTGTAGTTTGTATAGAATATCTTTATCTTTCTCAATAAGCTTGAGATAAAACTTTGGCTCTACTCGGGTTCGCCTCTTGGCGTTCTCCGTAGAATCAATATTCTTTACATACACAGTGAAGCTTCCTTCACCGTCTACGAGGCCCACAATATAATCTGGTGTAATGCAATGCATGTTGAGTGAGTTCCTTCATCTCAGATATTTTATAATCCAAGACTACTACGACTCAGCTGACTTCTGACGCTGCGTCAGTTTAATTATACCTCGAATTATCGAGATAACAGCATCAGATCTCCACAGGTCACGTATATATCTGTTCCAAACATCCTAAAAAGACTTTCGTGAGATTTTCCCCAGACTCACCGCCCTTATGTCGGTAATGGGTCAATCTATCTTTCCGTCCTCCGACGGCTAGTAGGCTGCTTTTTGCGTTCAGATCCTCCACCTAACACCTCGCGGTGTTCGGCTATCTTTCTGCTACGTCTCTTTTGCAAGAGAGTGTGGATTTAAACCACATAGATGTATACGCTGCTGCGCGCTTTTATTGTGAGTACAAGACTTGAGAACGTATTCACCGCGGTATAGCTGACCCGCGATTACTAGCAATTCCAACTTCATGAGGGCGAGTTTCAGCCCTCAATCTGAACTGGGGCCGCTTTTCTAACGATTAGCTCAGGGTTACCCCGTCGCAACGTGTTGTAGCGGCCATTGTATTATGTGTGTGGCCCCGGATATCAGAGGGTCATGCTGACCTGGCGTCATCCTCACCTTCCTCCCCCATTTTTATTCGCAAGCGAACAAAAATGAGTCAAAAGTCCAAAGTCTATAAAGTCCATAAAGAGAATCCAGAATACATTTCGCATTTGAATTCAACTTTCGACTTTTGACATTCGACTTTACACTTGTTTTTGCACTTGTGCGCAAAAATGGGGGCAGTCTCGCCTGACACTTGTAACAGACAACGAGGGTTGCGTTCGTTACCCCACTTAAGGGAACAACTCACGTCACGAACTGACGACAGCCATGCAACAGCTGTGTACCACTCTCGAAGAATTCCGGCTTTCGCCGGAAGTGCAGGTACATGTCAAGCCCAGGTAAGGTAC
>JABMOB010000017.1 GCA_013204345.1 Parcubacteria group bacterium
CATTATTCTTGGGAATCTGTTTTGAGAGAAATAAATAAATGTGAGATAAGGTGTGCAAATTGTCATAGACGCAAAACATATATTCAATTAGGATGTTGGGGAAAAACTAAGCCCTTGTAGTTTAATGGATAAAACTGCGGACTTCTAAGCCGTCGATCGAGGTTCGATTCCTCGCAGGGGCACAGCGATACAAAAAGATATCGAGCTAAGTCTCGGTATCTTTTTGTCGCTGATATTGTCTCGCGAGGAATCGAACGGGAGTGGGGTCGGGAGAACATCATGGTCTCCCGTGGAGGAAGGATTGGGAAAACCGTGGGTTTCCCAGAAGTGAGATAGCGAAGCGTCCTCGCAGGGGCACCCTTTAGCATAAAACGCCTTCGGGCGTTTTTGCTTGGGTGCTCCTGAGTAAGCGTCCCATGTTTCCTATCTCCGCTAAAATTAAAAACAACCAGCAAAAGCTGGCCGTTTTTAATTTGGTGCGGGATAAGGGAATCTCGACTACCATCGCGGGTGCTTTTCAGGTTTTGCTCCACAAAACATAGAAAAGCCTTTCGAGCCCCTTACGGAAGCAAAGCAGTTTGCTTCCTATCTCCGCTAAAATTAAAAACAACCAGCAAAAGCTGGCCGTTTTTAATTTGGTGCGGGATAAGGGACTCGAACCCCTGACCTTTTCAGTGTAAATGAATTGCTCTACCAACTGAGCTAATCCCGCAATTATCTAATTTAGAATTTTAAATTACGAATTACGAATTATAACACTAATCCGTATTCTGTTACCCGCCAAAACATTTACCCTTCCGAAGCCTTGGTGAAGGATGGGTTAATCTCGCAAGTATCTCAAGACAAATATATATCAATTTGTGTTTATTATCAAATTATTCCATTTTTCCTCTTTTTCCTATAGAATAAATCCTTATATGATAAAAGAGGTCAGGTGCATAGTAAAAGGCCGAGTTCGTGGTGTTATGTATCGTGATTTTACTCAAAGAAACGCTAGGGGTTTGGATATTGTTGGTACAGTGGAAAATTTACCAGATAACTCTGTTGAGATTGTCGCTCAAGGTGAAGAAGGTGATTTGAAAAAATTCATAGAAATACTACAAAAAGGTCCGATTCTTACTAGGATAAAAGCTCGTGTAGATAAAGTAGAAGTGGTGTGGAGTGAGTCAACTAAAAGTTTTTTCGGTTTCAAGATAATTTATTAAAAAATTTATGGCTGAACAAGAAAAAAACAAAACACCTCTCTGTGTGGGGATGATAATGGACGGCAATCGCCGGTGGGCAAAAGAGAATGGCAAGGCAAGTCTACAAGGTCATTTGGCTGGTTATAATAAAATGAAAGATGTTGCCGATTGGGTTATGGAAGCTGGAATAAAAAATTTGATTGTATACGCTTTCTCAACAGAAAATTGGAAAAGGGCTCCTGAAGAGGTTTCTTATTTGATGGATCTATTGAGATTAGCCGTTGGTAAGGAATTGAATAAATTTAAAGAAAAAGAAGTAAGGATTTCTTTTATTGGTGAGCTGTCAAAGGTTTCCAATGATCTAAAGGAATTAATAGAAAAAGCTACAAAAGATACCTCTCATTTTAAAAAACTCCATTTAATTATTGCTTTGTCCTATGGTGGCCGAGCTGAGATTGTTAATGCTGTAAAAGAGATTTCAAAAACAAAAACAAAAGATGAGATAGAAAATATGGCTGAAGATGATTTCTCCAGCTTTTTGTGGACAAAAGATATTCCTGATCCAGATTTGGTTATACGTACTAGCGGTGAAATTAGATTATCAAACTTTTTGCCATGGCAATCTGTATATAGTGAATTATTTTTCACTCAGACTTACTGGCCGGATTTTAATCAAGAAGAATTCAACAAAATTCTAGCGGAGTTTCATTTGCGTCAAAGGCGAATCGGTAAATAAAAAACTAGATTTTGGGGATTAGGCTTTAGAAAAAATAATCCCTAATCCCTAATCCCCAAAACCTAAAGTTATAATTTATGAAAATTTCCATTTTATATGAAGATAATAATATTGTCGCGATAAACAAGCCGGCGGGATTGGTTGTCCATTCCGATGGAAAAACTAAAGAAGTTTCAGTTGCTGATTGGGTGCTCGAACATTATCCCAAAGCAAAAAACGTCGGTGAACCTATAATTTTATCTTCCGGCGAGATTATTAATCGTCCGGGAATTGTTCATCGGTTGGATAGAGAAACATCGGGCGTGTTGCTTATTGCTAAAACACAAAAATCTTTTGAATATCTCAAAGAACTTTTTAAAGGTAGAGATATCAAAAAAACATATAATGCTTTTGTTTACGGAGAAATAAAAGAAGATGATGGTACGATAAATAGACCGATAGGTAGAAGTAGTAAAAATTTCAGAATGTGGTCAGCCCAACGTGGTTCGCGCGGAGAAAGACGCGAAGCGGTGACCCATTACAAAGTTTTGGCACGAGGTGGTAGTTTTTCATTTGTAGAGGTAAAACCAGAGACTGGACGTACACATCAGATCAGAGTTCATTTCAAAGCGATAAATCACCCAATTGTTTCCGATAGTTTATATGCCCCAAAACAAGAAAAAGCCCTAGGTTTTCAAAGAACGGCTCTGCATTCATTATCCATTGAGTTTCAGGCAATGAATGGTAAAAACTTGAAAATTGAGGCTCCGTTTCCAGAGGATTTCGAAAAAGCCATTAAATTGTTGCGAAAATAAGCCTATTGTGCTAAATTGATTCGACTATGACAGATACAAACGGTATAACAATTTCCCCAGCAAACATTGAAGAAAGGAAGAAAAAGGATATTCGTGCTGGAGACAACGTGAAGGTTTTCCAGAAAATTCAAGAAAAAGGCAAAACAAGACTTCAGGTTTTTGAAGGTTTGGTATTGTCTGTAAAGCATGGCAAAGAAGCGGGTGGTACTTTTACTGTAAGAAAAGTAGCGAGTGGGGTTGGTGTAGAAAAAATATTTCCAATCTATTCTCCTCTTATTGATAAAATAGAAATTACAAAAAGATCAAAAGTTAGACAAGCAAAACTTTATCACATTAGAGATAAGGCGACAAAAGAAATCAAACGTCAGATGAGAAACACAAGGATGATACCAGAGGATGCCGTGGTGGCGGAGACTGATGAAAATGAGGTTACTCCGGAAGAAGTAGTAGAAGTTGCTCCAAAAACAGAAGAAACAAAAAAATAAAAACATCCGCCACCTCGGCGGTCGTTTTTTTAAACAGACTTGCTCCGTGATGAACGGAGTGAATTTTACGGAGTTGAAAATAAGGTGTTATTGAGACATAATGATCCAGAATGCCCGGGTGTTGAAACTGGTAGACATTTATCCTTGAGGTGGATAAGCCCTTACGGGCGTGGAGGTTCGAGTCCTCTCCCGGGCACCAGAATGGAACTTAGCGGTTGAGAATCAACCAAGGAGTGGGCGTGCCGTAGGCACGCCCACGCTGTTTTGTCCGTTTTTGCCAATGAATTCGCCAATGAATTCGGATTCCCCCCTTAGGCGGGTCGGAGGGTTTTTTAGCCAAGAAGCAGGTGCGAGCCCAAGATTTCTTTTGCACAGA
>JABMOB010000018.1 GCA_013204345.1 Parcubacteria group bacterium
AAATATCTGAAAATGATTTTACAAAAGAAAATATCAAAAATGCTATTTGGGATTATGCTACAAAAGAGGGGAGGGGTAGTGTTTTGTGGCCGATGAGGTATGCCTTATCCGGTAAAGAAAAATCTCCAGATCCATTTGTTTTGGCAGAAATATTGGGAAAAAAAGAAACTGAGGAAAGATTAAAGATTGCTTTGGATAGATTATAAAATTAATCAATGTTTAAAAAAGAGATACGCACAACAAAAGCTATAAAAATAGTATTACTGACTGGGTTTATTTTTTCTAGTTTTTATTTTGGCATACCTAAAATAACTGAAGGAGCAACGGTAAGTGAATTGAAGGCAAAAATAGAGGAGACTCAAAGGCAAAGAGAATTGTTGGACAAAGAGATACAGCAATACCAAGGTCAAATAGACGCTACCAACAAGCAGGCCCAAACACTTCAAAATGCTATTAAGACTTTAGATATTACCCAAAAAAAACTCAATACAGATTTGAAAATTGCTCAAAATAGTATAAGTAATACAACACTTACTATAGAACAATTGGGCATTGAGATAGATAAAAAGAAGGAAGATATTGAAAACAATGTGAATGAAATAGAGGTGACAATTCGAAAAATAAATGAAGCCGAGGATAAATCTTTGATAGAAAGTTTTTTTGTATATAAGAATCTAAATTTACTTTGGGATGATATAGAAACAATGCAAAGATTTCAGATTGGAATAAGAGAAAACATTGCAGACTTGAAGGTTTTACAAAAAGATTTGGAGAACAAGAGGGGTCAAAGTGAAAAAAAGAAAAGTGAGCTTGTAGACCTGAAGAGCACTCTTGCTGATCAGAAGAAAATTGTTGAGTCAAATAAACAACAAAAAGACAGCTTACTTACTTCAACTAAAAACACAGAAGCTAATTACAAAAAGATATTGGCACAAAAACAAGCTCTTGCTGCTGCATTTGATAAAGAGTTGGTAGATTTTCAATCCCAGTTGAAATTAATAATTGATCCCAAAAGTATTCCTTCAGTTGGTAAAGGTATTTTATTTTGGCCACTTGATAAGATTAGGATTACACAATATTTTGGAAACACAGAGTTTTCTAAAACAACTACGGCTTATAATGGTAAAGGTCACAACGGTGTCGATTTTGGTGTGTCAGTTGGGGCGTCGGTGAAAGCCGCTTTGTCTGGTGTTGTGGAGGGGGTTGGTAACACCGACAATGTTTGCCCAGGAGCTTCTTATGGTAAGTGGGTGCTTATTAAGCATTCAAATGGTCTATCTACCTTATATGCCCATCTTTCTCTAATAAAAATGCAAGCTGGTCAAAAAGTAGATACGGGCGACACTATTGGCTATAGCGGTAATACGGGCTATAGTACGGGCCCACACTTACATTTTTCAGTTTTTGTAAGTCAGGGAGTACAAATTAAATCATTAAAAAGTCGTGTTTGTTCGGGTACATATACAATACCGATCGCGCCATTAAACGCATATCTGAATCCACTCTCATATCTTTAATATATCAATACTTGCCAACAAACTAATCAAATCATATAATTACAATATGAAGTACACTAATAAAAAAAGAGGTTTTTTAAAGATGATTCTGGTTGTTATCGTGGCTTTGGCACTTCTAAAATTTGTTTTTCACTTTGATATAATAGATTTTTTTAATTCACCCAAAGCTCAAGAAACGGTTAAGTATGTATTAAATGTTGTTAAGATCGTTTGGGAATATATTAGAGTACCGTTTTTGTTTGTATGGGACCGTGCTAATGATTTTATAAGGTCTTATCGTTAAAAGATATAGATTTTACAAAGTAGGGGATTTTGTGTAGTATATCCTCTTGTTTTAATATAGATTAAATTTTAAATGAAAACTTTTAAAGTATTATTATTTTTTATACTAGCTCCAATATACGTGCCTCTGTATCTTTTTTTGCATTTCACCTTCAATTGGTGGGAAGAATTACTAGGCTAAACTCAATAGGGGATTTTTTATACCCAGAATACGTTATAGTCAATGTCGCACAAGGCATACTTTTTTGATATAATAGTTGAATGCAAAAACAAAAAGAGGGTAATGGAGAAAGATGGACATTAGAAAAAATCAAATTAGGATTTGAAAACTTTTTTAAAAAACATGGGCGTTATCCAACAGCAACAGAAATTGATGAAGATAAAAATTTACCATCATCACGTCAAATACAAAGGCGTTTTGTTGGAGGGCTTCCTGCGCTCCGAAAACAATTGAAGTTGGATGGCCCGGAAGACTTCACCAAAGGTTCTTTTAGTTCAAAGAGGGCTTTGATGATAAGTAAAAGAGCTCACAGGCTGGAAAAAGAGGTATATAATGACCTTGCAAAAATGTTTGAGGCCAAAAATATTCACCGTGAATTCTTTTTTACAGACGACAGACGGACACGAACAGACTTCTTTATTTACTCAGACAAAGGCGATTTTTCTGTAGATGTGTTTTATCCAAAGGATATAAACAACCTAACGGGGTGTATAAACAGCAAAATGCGCTCTTATCGGGGCTTAGACCTAAAATACCCAGTAATCTTTCTTATGATGAATCCAGAGATCAAAGAAGAGGAAATAGAGCGATTTGTAAATAATAAGAAGAATAAGCTCCAGACATATCAAAGAGTAATGACATTGGGGCGATTAAAAGAATACTGTAAGGAGAATCATCATTTATCGTAGATTTGAATAAGCCCTTTATCCTATATATGTCGCACAAGCTATCTGATAAAAAGATATATTGTGCGACACACTCTCTAGGGGGAAAACCCCTTCTCCCCCACGCTACAGATATATTTAGACAGGGTGTTAAGTGTTAAGTTTTTTATCGTTTTTTTTTATTTTTATTTTCTATTCCCTATTCCTCTTTGGTTCGTTAATTAATTTTTTATATAAAAAATCCCGGCGCCGTCTTGGTGCCAAGGATTTTGGATTTGTTGATTTTTTTGCTTATGTATTATCAGGTCTTAATCCTTCTGTGCGCCGAATCGCACCCTTTCCAACTCTTGTGATACTTTCTCGAATAAAGGGTTGTCCCTCGATCCTATCGATAGATACCACCTTGGTGTTTTTGATAGGAGGCTTTATTATTTCATCCAAACAAGTATCTACCACAAACTCCGGTAAAACCTCTTTACCTCTACCACTAAAGAGGTGGCACATCCGGACTGACACATCAAGCAGGTTTCTTAGCATTTCTTTCTCTGAGCTTTTTAGGCTTTTAGGGTCTTGTTTTTCTTCTTTGCATAGAGCTAGAAAGAAAAGGTAAGACATTTTACAACCTAATTTACGCATAGCTTCTCTGATAAGCACAAAGTGAGCTTCCCTTTTTGAAATCTGTTCGAGAAGTGGCCCTAATGATTTGGACGGCTTTAACTTACGGCGAAGTGTCATGAGACCTCCTTTTGACACCAATGAAATTAATAACTTAATCACAGAACAGCTCCATTGATATCATATTAGAACTTCTTAATTCTCACAAGGGATAAGATTCTTGGGCGAATATTTAATTTTCAAATTTTGTTATGTGAGATTTAAGACAAACAAAAATCCCGCCTCAATTTGAAGCGGGATTTTTGTTTTTTTTGATTCTAACTTTTTAGCTATTTCCCAAAGCTACATCTTTGTTGGTAAATTTTGACCAACAAGCTGAAGATGACATCCATGGTTTTGCTCCTTCTTTTTTATAAAGTTGTCGAGCGTACGCCATGTTTCCGTCAATAGTGTATATATCCAAGCCTAGTTTTTGTGATTGTTTAAGGTGATACTTTTCATTGATCTGCATAAGACCAACGTCAGCATTATTTTCTACACCTCTGAGAACTTCATTGTTTTTGTCAAAGTGTCTAAAAGTTGACTCACAACGAGCAATTTGAACTAGAATTGGTATATCAGAGAACTGTCCACGTACATATGCTTCTGTGTTGAACGAATCAGCAACCTTCCCTTTCGACTTTTCAATCGATTCTACCGTTTCTATTTTAGGAATAGTTTGCGGTGTATTTATAGGTAAAGTTGCTGAGCCAGTTAAACTAGAATAGATCATATATAGGCCGATTACGGTAATGTTTAACATAGGTCTAATTTTAAAGAATAATAAAACCCTAAGTCATAATTCGCTTCTGCGAATTTGATCGAGCGAACATTCCGCTTTTGGCGGAGTGCTTTAGCCCCTTAAAAACAAAAACTCAGCTGATTGCTGAGTCCATACATACTAGCATATATGAGTTAGTATGTCAACCTTTTTAGTACTATTTCCACCTATAAAATGGCTTTAAATAAGGGTATAATATTGATATTTACCACATGTATTTTATATGTTTTTGACAAACCTGATCTCTTGTGAGTCTTTTATCTGATTTCACTATCGAGATTTATGAAAATTTTACTTATTTCGCTTGTTTTGAGTGGATATATTCGCGATATTTTTTAGTTTTGTTTTAGATATTGTCTTTTTGGCTACAATTACCTACAAAACAGTTATTTTGCCAAAGGGTATGATTTTTTTGCCAATCAAAAAATTGGCACCAGCTACTATTGCAGTATATGAGAAAAAGCCCTAAAAAAGATAGGACTATCAATAAAATCAGTGTTGCAATTATTATTTTATTTAAAACCATAATTTTATTTTATCATATAAATGAATATACCCCGCGAGCGTGTTGCTTGCGGGGTATTTCTCGCTACTGCGGTATAAAACCGGCTGTCAGAGGATACTTACCGGTGAGGGTTAGTATTCTCTGAATCGCATCAAAGAACATTACGAGGGTATTCTCTAGTCCCGAGAAAACTCTTGGAACCAAGAACTTGAGACTGATAATTAGCATCGCAAACCCGACAACACGAAGTATTTTCATACTTTTAGTGTTGAGAGAAGCCCAAGCACTGCGTCGATTCGCAGTACGCTGGCTAATTACCAGACTGCCCCTCTCTTCCCTCTCGACCAGTACTTGCCCCATGGCGAGTGAAGCGAGTTTTATGGGGTTGATCGCTAGAGAAGAAAAGAGGTTCATCTGAGAAACTGTATATGGATTTCAAATAGCTTATCTACCTGGTTATATCTTAGCACAATTTGAAATAAAAATCAAGTTATCTTATAGTGAGCTCTGCTCTACTATTGGGGTTGACTTTGCTGTAAAATGTGTGTATTGTTACATAAAACGTGTTCATTGAATGACTCTTAGCAAAAGGAGCTATATGATGCCTGTTGTTTTTATACATGGTGTCCCCGAAGGGGTAAGTCAGCAAATTTTGGAAAGAACTGTGGCTGAAATTCAGACTGCGATATCCGAAATCAGTAATTTGAATATCAAACCTGATCAAGTCACTGTATTTTTTCCTCCCGATCGTATGCTGAAAGGTTTGGGTGAGGAAATCATCGTGACGATTGAGGGTCTCTACGAGAGCCCGAAACGCACGACTCGATTGTTGCGACACTTGGCTCATATCTGCGGTTCGGTCGTGTCCTTGAATTTTCCAAGTAGTTTTGTTGAGTGTTTTGTACACACGATCAATCCTGTGGCGGGGGTTTGGTCAACTAAAAATCAGCCAAAACCGAGATAATGCTTCAGTAAATCAGATACACAACTACAATGTTCGGTGCTTACAAAGCGTCGAACATTTTTCTTAGTCTTCTATTTTTTCTCTTTACAGTTAGCCGCTAAAATATAGCCAGCTTTTTCGGCTTCTATTTTTGATGTGAAAGTTATTTTATTTTTATCTGAAATACTTTTGGCTCCATTACACCACAGATAGTGATATTTGTTGCTGTTTTTAGAAGCCACAACTGGATCTAAAGTTTTAGAATTTTGACTTACCGTTTCTGGTGTTGAAATTACCTTGCGGGCAATGTTTTCTTCTGCGGTAATGACATTTGCAAGATTAACCCCACTAATTTTTATAGGCGTTCGAGCTTCTTCTGTTTTAGACATTTTTCCAAGTCCAAAAGACAAAGTTCCAACCAAAACAACGGAAATAGCAATAAAAACGTGCCTAGTAAGCTCTTTGTCTATGTTTTGGGCCTTATTTAGGGTGTTTTTGCCCAAAATCTTGATTTTTTCTGACAAGTCCTGTATACTCATTGAGCTTATATTATATCAAATAAATTCGTAATTTGTAATTGAAAATCCTGCCGGCAGGCAGATCATAATTAACTAACATGGCACATAAGAAATCTGCGGGTACAACTAAAAACGGTAGAGACTCCAATCCAAAATATCTTGGGGTCAAAGTTACGACTGGAGACAAGGCTTTTCCTGGTTCTATTTTGGTGCGTCAGCGTGGTACAGATGTTATCGCTGGTACTAATGTTTCTATGGGCAAAGACCACACTCTGTTTTCTCTTGTTGAAGGTGTTGTACAATTTGCTAAAAAACGAAAAACTCATTTCGATAATTCAGTAAAAATCAAAAAGGTAGTGAATGTTAAATAAGGGTTGCTAAACATTATTTAAGAAAAATATTTGTTAATTAAAAAACCTTACGATGCATCGTAAGGTTTTTTAATACGCATTATTATTCGCCCTCTATTCTTCGGCTGCCAAGATTGAGACTTTGAACTTTACTGATTTTTCGCCTACTCGTGCTTCTACCTCATGCTCCCCCACTGTTTTTATTGGTTTTTCCAACATAATAAATTCGGGAGTAATATCTAATTCTGTCTGCTTTTTTATTTCTAAAACAAGTTCTTCTTTATGAACACCCTTGAACAGGTGTCCTTTATCATTAGCTTTTTCTTTAATCTCGATTTTTATATTAGCAAGATCGCCAAGATTTTTAGCAAGCAAATCATTTTGAATCTTTTTTTCCTGCTCCATTGTTAGTCTATTTTTTTCAGCTCGTTTCTTTGCTTGTGGAGTGGCTATTTCTACCATTCCGTTTGGTATCATAAAATTTAGAGCGTGACCGTCTGACACGTCTTTTATATCGTATTTATTTCCTACTTTTGGGATATTTTTTAACAGTATAACTTTCATCTAGGTTTTTTATTAAATTTGTAATATTCACCACTATACACAAAGTATTAGCTAAATTCAAGAATTCTGGCTTTTGTTCCGGATTGACTTTATGGACTTTAGACTTGGGACTTTTGACTCAATTTTCTATTTACTCAATAGAAAATTGACTGCTTTATCTTGTTGTGGGTCCTTTCCTGCAAGGATGTCTTCAGAGCTTCTTACTACTTCTATATCTGGCATTAATCCTCCATTTGATATTGATTTTCCATTTGGAGTAAGCCATCGAGCTATTGTTACTTTGAGAGACGTTTCTGGAGTAATATTTACAAGCTCTTGAACCGATCCTTTACCAAAAGATTTTTCACCTATGAGTGTTGCAATTCCCTGCTCTCGAAGTGCACCGGCAAGAATTTCAGATGCTGAGGCTGATCCTCTGTCGATCAAAATAACGAGTTTCAGATTTTTGGTGAAAATGTCATACCCTTTACTTCGATGTACTACCTGCTCACCTTTGTTTTTAAAATCTTCGATGACAATTGTTTTGCCGGAAGGCAAAAACCAACTAGCCATATCGATTGCAGCTTCTAGGTAACCGCCTGGATTGCCTCTTAGGTCGATAATCATTTTATCAGTATTTGCTTTGATAAATTGGCGAAGGGCGTCTCGAAAAAGATTTGGTGATACGGCAGAAAAATTATAAAGACGTATTACAAAAACACCACTGGGTAAGAGTTCTGTATCTGTCGTGGGAATATCTATTTTTGCTCGAATCACACTTATTTCAAAAGTTCCTTTTCTATCTTTTCTACTTAAAGTGAAGGTAACCTCGGTTCCACTTTTACCTCGGATAAGCTTTACAGCTTCTTCGGTATTTAATTTTGCAGTAGAAACATGATTTATCTCTAAAATTTTATCTCCAGGCATCAAACCTGCACGATATGCCGGTGTACCTTTTAGAGGGGAAACAACACTCAATACATCGTCTTGTATCCCTATTTCCATACCTACACCTTCAAAATTGCCACTTATTTCTGTTGCAAATAATTCATTTTCACTTGGTGGCATAAACACGGTATATGGATCATCAAAAGAATCTGCTAGGCCACTGATGGCTCCCCAGATTTTTTTCTGGTCACTTGTTGTAGAGGCAGTGCTTGTGCTGTGGGTTTCGACAAATTTATCATTCAAAACACTCCAAGTTTTCCAAAAGGGAGAAAAATCAACCTGTGCTGGTTTGCCAGTTTCTTTGTTTGAAATTTCTGTTATTTTGCTGATATCAGAAAAACTTGTTTTACCAACTTGTACGCCGATAAAAAAAGCAGCTCCTATGATGAGAAGCGCGGCTAGGGCCACATTTTGATATTTGGAAAAGAAATTTTTCATGCAAGATTCATTATCTCAAAATCAACCTCCATCGTCAACGCAATAGTTTTAGTATATTTGTGATTAAAAGTTATGATATAATATTATTCATATGATAAACAAACATACATACGGTGGCGTAGTGTGGATAGATTTGGATAGTCCAACAAAGGATGAAATAGAACAAATAGTTAGTGAATATGGCGTCAGTAGAGTTGTTGCTCAAGAATTGACTGCCCCATCTTTGAAATCCCGAGTAGAAGCTTATGATACTTTTGTGTATCTAGTCATTCATTTTCCAGTATTTAAACATTCTCATACTACGGAAACTAAACAAGAGATCGATTTTATAATAGGTAAAAATTTTGTAATTACCGCAAGATACGACACGGTAGATGCTTTGTATCAATTCTCAAAAAATATTGAGGTTGAATCTATTTTAAATAAAGAAATAATCACAAATCCAAGAAATGTTATTTTTTCAGGCATTATGAAGGAGATGTATCGCTCACTCGAAAACGAACTTTCATTTACTGAAGATTGGTTGGGTAGTATAGAGAAAAAAATATTTGATGATAAGGAAAAAGATATGGTTTTTGAAATATCTAAGGTTGGAAGAAATTTACTTGATTTCAAAAAAGCTACAGACGGTCATAATGAAGTTCTTGGCGCCCTTGAGCTTGTTGGGGGAAGGTTGTTTGGAGAAGATTTTACTACGAGTGTAAAAATTGCTCAAAATGATTATCAAAAAATTAAAAACTCTATCAAAAACAATTTAGAGCTCACAAGCGAATTACGAGAAACCAATAATTCCCTTCTAACAACAAAGCAAAATGAAGTGGTAAAAGTTCTTACTATTCTTGCTTTCATTACCCTTCCGCTTTCTCTGGCCTCCGCTATTTTTCAGGTAGATCTGGGTACCGGTCCGATTTTACAAACTCCAAATGATTTACTTATTCTTGTAGGTATTCTTGCTGTTATAAGTTTGGCGATTTTAACTTTTTTCAAGTATAAAAAGCTTCTATAATTCCTATATGCTTTCTCTAACAAACACCTTTTCAGGAGAAAAAGAAGAGTTTAAACCGTTACATTTACCAAAGGTAACAATGTATAACTGTGGACCGACTGTTTATGATTATGCTCATTTGGGCAATATGCGTTCGTATGTTTTGGCTGACATTTTAAAAAGAACTCTAAAATATGAGGGTTATGAAGTTGAACAAATCATAAACATTACGGACGTAGGTCATCTTGTCGGTGATATTGAAACCGGCAAAGACAAAGTTGAAGAGAAGGCAAATAAAACTAAAAAAACCGTAAAAGAAATAACAGATTTTTATACCGCTGATTTTCTCGAAGATTTAGAAAAGATGAATATTGATACTGTCGGCACAAGATTTCCCAAAGCAACGGATCACATTAAAGAACAAATCGCTTTGATAAAAACTTTGGAGGAAAAAAGTTTTACCTACAAAATTTCCGATGGAGTATATTTTGATACCTCAAAATTTTCAAATTATGGAAAACTAGGGAATATAAATCTCAAAGGTTTGGAAGAGGGTGCGCGTGTGTCTATAAACACGGAAAAGAAAAATGGAACAGATTTTGCTTTGTGGAAATTTTCATCTGTTGATGATAATCGTCAGCAAGAATGGGATTCGCCGTGGGGTGTCGGTTTTCCTGGTTGGCATATTGAATGCTCCGCTATGTCTATGAAATACTTGGGAGAAACTATAGATATTCATACTGGCGGTATAGACCATATTCCTGTTCATCACAACAATGAGATAGCCCAATCCGAATCTGCCACAGGTAAGCCTTTTGTGCGATATTGGCTCCATAATGCCTTTATAAATGCCTCTGGAGGGGCAAAAATGGCCAAATCTGAGGGTAATTTCCTCCGCCTGCAGTCTTTGCTTGATAAGCATATTGATCCACTTGCTTATCGTTACTGGCTTCTTATGGCGCATTACAGCACCCCTATGACCTTTAGTTTTGAAGCGGTAGAAGCTGCCGGAAAATCGCTGGAAAGGTTGAAAAATTATGTATCCGAATATGCAGACAAAAACGGTTCTCTATCTTCCGAATACGTTAAAAATCTCAAAGATTTTATTGAGGATGACTTGGATACGCCGAGAATAATTGCTTTAGCTTGGGAACTTGTGAAAGACGATAATATCTCTGGCGTAGATAAAAAAGAAACCCTTCTTGAATTCGATAAAATCTTAGGCCTTGATTTAAAATCCGCAAACAAAAAAGTCCCGGTCGTTGTTCCCTCTAAAGTTCAAAAACTTGTTGAAGAAAGAGAGATTGCTCGTAAAGAAAAAGATTGGGATAAGGCTGATGAGCTTCGTCAAAAAATTTCAGAACTGGGTTATGAAGTAAAAGATACTGATAATGGTTCCGAGATAAGTAATAAATAAAATATATAAATAAAAAAAAGCGGCTCGGAATATGTATCCAAGTCGCCCGTTGCACTCGCTCAGGATCTCTGATTCAAAATCTTGCTAGATTTTGAACTCTACGACATCTCCATCTTTTACAACCCCAGTAGGACAGCCGACCCTGGTAGTACAGCATAGCTGACTACAGGGCATGGCTGCCTACGGGGCGAGAATTGGTATAAAAGAGTTACGGCTACCTCGTTTAATTTTAAATTTTAAACTCAATTACATCACCGTCTTTTACTATATATTCCTTCCCTTCTGTGCGGATTAGTCCTTTTTCACGAGCGGAGGCATATGAACCGGCAGACAAAAGCTTGTCCCATTCAATAACTTCAGCACGAATAAATTTATCTTTGAAATCAGTGTGAATCGCCGTGCCTGCCATTGGCGCACTCCAACCTCGTCCTATAGTCCAAGCGCGGGTCTCATCTTCTCCTGTTGTAAAGTAGGTTATGAGATTTAGCATTTCGTATCCAGCTTTTATTAAATTATTTATGCCGTCGTCTTCTCCACCCAATTCTTTTCTAAAAGCAACTTTTTCGCCAGTTTCCAAATCCTTCAACTCTTCCTCGATTCGCGCATCAATTATTACATAATTTGATTCTGTTTGTTTGAAAAATTCTATAAGTTTTGTGAATCTCTCATCACCCATTTCGTCTAGGTTTTTACCACCTGCTTTTTTATTCAAAACGTATAAAATAGGTTTCATTGAAAGCAGGTGCAAGCTTTTTGTCACAGGCGTCTCTTTGTCATTTAAAACCAGAATATTAGCTAGTTTGCCCTCATTCAGAATTTTCTCTAGTTTTTGGAGTACTTCTTGCTCCAGCATAGCTTCTTTATCTCCCCTTTTAACCTCTCGCCCAATGTTTCCAAGTCGTTTAGTCACAGTTTGTAGGTCAGCCATAATAAGCTCTAGATTTATAACTTCAATATCTTTTAGCGGTTCAATTTTATTATGAACATGAACGATGTTGTCGTCCTCAAAAATTCGCACTACTTGGGCTATCGCGTCAGTCTCACGAATATTTGTAAGAAATTGATTTCCTAAACCTTCACCTTCTGACGCACCTTTTACCAAGCCGGCAATATCTACGAATTCCACAGCCGCGGGGATAGTTTTTACCGATTTTGAAAAGTCGGAAAGTTTTTGTACTCGGTCGTCCGGCACCGAAACGACACCCACCGATGGATCAATGGTAGCGAAAGGATAATTGGCCGCTAAAACACTCTTTTTGGTCAGAGCATTAAATAGTGTTGATTTACCGACGTTTGGAAGACCTACGATTCCTATAGATAATGACATTGCACAACTATATCAATAAAGCGTAATTTTTCAAATGAAAAAGCCCGAGTTTCCCCGAGCTTGATAGTTGTCTATGACATATCAGGTCATCTTGTTGTTCAGTCACCCATGAGCCAACTGAGCGCCGTTGCCCAGTCTTTGACAC
>JABMOB010000019.1 GCA_013204345.1 Parcubacteria group bacterium
GTCAGGAACCGGTCGATAACCGTCACCTGAGTTCCCAACGGATCGCGCTGAACCGTAGCGACGGCCTGGAGATGACCCCCATTGGTCAACTCCATGTTTTTGCTGTACTGTTTCATTCCACAGCCAGCGAGGGATGCAACGAGCATCCCGAGAAAAAGAACGTGGACGAGACTTTTCATAGCGAGGACTCCTAAAAAGTAAGCTGGTTGATCACGAACTAATTCTAGCAGGAGACGCCCTACCAGAAACAACTTTCATAAGAATACCGTCATTATTGAGATAATAAACGGCCCTTCTGTAATCCCAAACTTTCCAGAGAAAAACAGACGCCATACTATCCTTACCGATTTGCAAAACCACCGAACTTGAGGCATTTTTGTCACTTCGTGTAGCATGGCCACGCGAAACAACAGCCTGAAATCCTGACGGAACCAAAGTTGGCAAGGATTCACCTTCAACGGTGAAAGAGACAACCTGCCCGGAAACCCTACTGATGGAACTTTCCGGCACGATCATCGGCTGACCCACTGCAGTGTCACCATTGAAAATGACGACACCAACATATCGCTCCTCTGCTACCACCGCCTGACTTTGTTGGACAGGCGCTGGTTTCTCGTCGCCACAACACGGCGTTGTGCCGGAAGTGACGGGAGGATTTGGAGCAACATAGAACGGAGCAACTGGAACAGGGTTTGGCGCAACCGCCGGAGTCTGGTTTTGAGACACAGGATCCGGTTTGGGTTGCTGAAACCCTCTCATCTCTTCTTGAAGAGCATTAACTCGACCATCATTAGCGTCGAGTCTTTGTCTCAAGTCACCCACACTGCGACCAACCGCCTCGATTTTTCCATCGAGATTGGTACCGAGACCAACCACGGATTGTCTGACGCTCTCCAAGTCATTCTTGGTAACAGCGTCAACTGCCGGGGCCGAGATCGGTGGAGAAGAAACTACTGGAACAGCAGGCGGACATTGCTCCTTGCGGAGGTTGTCCAATCTGTCGTACCAAACATCTTCCCTCCTGGTCAGAATTTCCGCCTGATCGACAAGAATTCCACGGATGTTCTCTCCATTGATCGCGCTGGCATCAGCCGCGATTTTCTCAGCGTGAGTATTGCTCATCCGCTGAGAATGCGCCAACCATTCCTCTTGCGTCCTGTAGATAGCTGACGTGTGAGGACCTTCGGCCCCGGCGGAATTGCCCAGAATCGGCCGTTCCAGTTTTGCTGGAGCGGAGACAGGGGCCGTAGCCATTTGTGCCGATGAAGCTGTCGATGTCGCCATGACAGGTGTTCGTTCGAACACCTTCCATGCGATCAACGAAAGCAAACCAAGCATAAGAATCACCAACACCATGATCGGCCACTGCGCATTTGCAACAGGGCAAACCGATACGGGTTGTGCCACCGACTCCGCAGCGGCTGCGGACTGTGTCGGTTGGACAGGTGGATCAACAGGCGGCGGTGATGACACTGGTGCGGGTTGGGCCACCGGCTCCGAAGCAGGCGCTGTCTCCACAACGGGAGGGGTCAGCACAGGCTCGGGAGGTAACGGCGGGATGATCGGATCGACGGGCAGGGGTGCTGACACAGACGCGGGAGCAGGTACAGGCTCTTCCGTTGGAGGAGTAGATACAAGCTCGGGTTGTGTCGGCACGACAGTCGGTTCAACATAGAGTTTAGGGTGAAATTCAACACGAAGTTCGACACTTCCCGAAGGATCTCCAACGGGAGGTGCGGGCTGGGCCACCGGCTCCGTAGCAGGCGCTGTCTCCACAACGGGAGGTGCAGGCACAGGCTCAGGCGGTGTCGGCGGGACAGGCGGATCAACAGAAGGCACGGGTTCCGGTTCGGGGGGAAGTTCAACACGAACATTCCCCAAAGTGGGACCGATATTGTTCGGATCTGACTCACTCATGACTACTTTTCCTTTTTTCTTTTGGCTTTTACGGCCATTGTTTTTTCGAACGATAGTGGAATATTGTGAAAGTCTAAAGCAACAAGCTTTAGCTTATAGTTGAGAGAAGTTTCTCTAAAAACCTATGTTTAAAGCGATTTTATTCGCTTGAAGACAGTTTTCAAAGAACATAAAAACACTGGGTATAGACTAGCATACTTGAGAGATATTGTCAATATTTTTTACATTTCTTTTTTGCAAAGGTTTTTAAAACAAATCCTACTTTTTTTTATTGTGAAATTTTTTATGAATGTCTAAAAGATGTTTGTCGGTAATATGTGTGTAAATCTGAGTTGTACCAATGTTTGCATGGCCTAAAAGCATTTGTACCGAACGAAGATCTGCTCCATTTTGTAATAGATCAGTAGCAAAACTGTGACGAATAACATGCGGAGTAACTTTTTTTGTTATACCCGCTTTAATCGCGTAGTATTTTATAATTCTCTCCACCGAACGGGAAGTGAGGCGAGATATTTCTTCGGAACTTTTGTTTGGAGCAATCTGAATAAACAAACCATCTTCCACATCTGTTCTTTTTGCCAAATATTTTTTCACTGCATCCTTTGCTTCGTCCGACAAAAACACAACACGCACCTTTTCTCCTTTACCTCGCACAGATAATTCATCTGACCTCAAATTTATATCACGTGAAAGTGCACAGAGTTCTGAAACACGGAGCCCTGTAGAAAATAAAAGCTCCATTATCGCTTTGTCACGAAGGGTTTTTAGACTTTCTCCTTCTGGGGCTTGCATAAGACGCTTGAGTTCATCGTTGGAAATAAGATCGATGGACCGCTCGGCAACTTTGGCCAAGTCTATACGGTCAGCAGGAAGTGAAGTTGCTCCACGACGCGCCAAATATTTCAAAAAAGAGCGCAGAGCGATAAGATAATAATTTTGCGTTCGTTTTTTTAGACTTTCCTTTCTCCCAGCGACAACATGTCCAGACATTTGGCGGTTTAACCACAGTCGATACTCTCGAACAACATCTTCGGTAATATCTTCCGGTGAAGAGACTTTGGAAAACAAAAGAAATCTGTCTAAATAACGTCCGTAATTTTCTATAGTCTTTAAACTTCGGCCTTTTTCAATTTCTAGATGTTCAAGAAACTCTCTTTTGAGATTATTTAGGTTTTTTAGATCCGTCATACTTTATAAGTATACATTACGTCAAAAATTGTGCGACACTCCCCACACCCCCTCTTTCCCCCCCCACCTCCTTTTATGCAAAAGGATGTAGAAAAAATCTCAAAAAAAGTGAGATATTCTCTTTAGCAAAACATTGCGCAGGCCGACGGGCCGAGCATAGTAAATTTCGAGCCAGAAATTATATGTGTTTTGAGAAAGAGAATATTAAGCCTTTTTATATGGGCTTTTTTAAATTCTCTTGCATAAAATTACCTTTTGTGCTATTATGTCTGCCAATGCTTACAAAGACGAAAAAACTGCGAACAATAAAAGAAACTCGAGTACACGACACGGACACAGGTTCTCCTGAGGTCCAGATTGCTGTTTTGTCTAAAAGAATAGACGAATTAGCTTCACATTTAAAGAAAAATACAAAAGACAAGCATTCTCGAAGAGGATTACTTCAAATGGTCGCGACAAGACAGACCCATATGAAGTATCTTTCAAAGAAAAACCCAAGGCGTTTTAATGCTTTGATGAAAAAGCTTGATATGAAACAGAGAAGTTAAAATTATCCACCTTCTGGTGGATAATTTTTTAATTTGAAACTTTGGTATACTTAGTAAGTGGTAATTTTAATAATTCGTAATTTTTAATTCCTAATTAATTTTTATATGGCAGTAATTAAACACAAACAACAAAGAGTCGGTATTTTTATAGACGCACAGAACCTTTACCACTGCGCCAAGAATCTTTATGGTGCGAGGGTAAATTTTGGAGCTATCGTAAAAGAAGCGTTGGGAGGACGGGCGCTTATAAGGGCGGTCGCGTATGTCATCACCACAGAATCCGGGGATGAAAAGAATTTTTTTGAAGCGTTAGAAAAAGTCGGCATAGAAACTAAAACGAAAAACTTACAAATTTTTTCTAGTGGGTCAAAAAAAGCTGACTGGGACGTAGGCCTTGCGGTGGATGCTATAAAACTTGCACCAAAATTAGACACAGTGGTCATTGTTTCTGGTGACGGCGATTTCATACCACTTGTAGAATATCTTAGAACAAACGAAGGGTGTCAGGTAGAAGCAATCTCTTTTGGAAAATCCACATCATCAAAACTTATAGAATCAGTGGATGATTTTTTGGATCTAGATACAAATCCACGAAAGTATTTGATATCACAGGGTGGAAATGGACAGAGCAGACAAAGTACACCACGAAAACAACAACCAAAAATTAACAACTAATTAATAAAACAACATGTCATTTGAAGGAATGCAGGGGAAAAAGGTAGAAATTGGAGCCCAGAAACCAGAGGGGGTTCAAAAAAGTTTTCTTGACCAAATTCAGGGGCTAAATGAAACCTTTGCCAAGATGGTGCGCCGAGAATTGGATCCAAAAGAGCTTGAGGATTTTGAACAATTAATTAACCGACTTCAAACTGGATTGGGTGTTTTTAAAAGTATAAGCATTGAAAGTGAAATTTTCCAACAATTCTTGGGACTTGCAAGAGAATTTAGTAAAGAGACGGACATCAAAAAAAGAGGAGACATCGCCAACGCAACAGAGGAGCTACTAGAAACAGTTTAAAAGTAAAAAAAATAAACAAAATGTCACGTTTTAGAGAGTCAGTGCCAAATAGTGTTCAAAAAATGCCCGGCAGTATATACGAAGCAGAATATCTATTCTCCATTGAATGTGACTGGAATAAAGATGATTATCTAGCGGCCAGAGAAAAAGATGATATACCGACCGCTCAAACAATATTAGATAACTGGGTTTTGGATAAAACCGAAATATCAAAAGAAGAATGGTGGGCTCTTTCTCCACAAGATAGAAAAAGTGTTCTATTTGAATGGGTAGCTACACATCAACCACAAGAATGGGATCCAAAAGACCCAAATTTTAAAAAAAATCATGACATTGCCGATTTGAAAACTCATACAGAAACTGAACTTGAATCTGTGATTGAAGATTTCGATCCGGGAAAGTTTTCTTTATTCACTGCAGTGGGCACTCCCGTCGATACATTGTACGCCACAGATATGTTTTTTGTATATGAAGATGATACATATGGCCCAATAAAATTTACAGTGGATCTCACAAACAATCCTGCGAAGTACGAAAATGACCCTTCATACAAAACAGATTACGTCTTACACCTAACCTCTCCGGACAATAAAAACGACCACAATCAAGAACTTCAAGAAAAAGGAAGACAAATATCAGTCGGACTAGGAAGAATTTATCGCCAAGCAAAAAGAGATGCGATAAAAGAGTTGCCGTCTAAAGCAGCATAAAAACTTGACTTTTTACATAACATGTAGTACTCTGTCTTTAGGAGGCTCTTTCAGACACCCTTTACGAGGAGACGGAGAATGCCGACCCCCCAAAGGGTATTTATCATAGACTGCCCAGTTTGCGGAGAATATGAAATACCCCGAACAGAATTTTTCAAATTGATTCCCATGAATCGAGTGCAACAAATTTTGCAAACATTTGATGAAGAGGGCGTGGCGGGCGCGAAAATTAGTCTCAAAAAATGTCGGAAATGCGCGCCCGAAGCTATCGGAGTGCAAGGGGATGTCGCGATTTTGCGACGCAAATAGAAAACCGTCTCCAAATGATTATCGGGGCCGAATGGTATCGACTGGCTCGGTTGGAAGGTTTCTAGGGTGTGGTAACCCAAGAGCGGACAAAAGCCCAAGCGAAAACCGCTGAAACTGGATTCCGAGTTAGGACGGGAGTTCAATTCTCCCCGGCTCCATTAAACCGCCACGACAACAGTCGAGCGGTTTTTCTTTTTTATATTTCAAAAATCTGCTAAACTGATTTTATTATTCAATAGTCACTTGCCTTCGGATAGGTAGTTCTGAATTCCTCTACAGTTCCACAAGCTCACCATGAACTTGTTTAGAACAGGGTAAGTCAGGCCTAAAATCTTGAGGTAAGTCATTTATTATGAAAAAGAAAGAATATTCGGTTGAGGTCAACGGAAAAACTTTGATTGCAGAGTTTAGCGATCTGACAGACCAAGCAAATGGTTCTGTTATTCTAAAATATGGGAACACCACGCTTTTAGCTACAGCGGTTATGTCAAAGGGAGAAAAAGATGGTTATGATTTTTTCCCATTGACGGTAGATTATGAGGAGCGTTTTTATGCTTCAGGACAAATTTTGGGAAGTAGATATATGCGACGAGAAGGGAGACCTTCTGATGAAGCTGTCTTGTCCGGAAGAATTGTGGACAGAACTATCAGACCTCTCTTTCCACAATGGATACGGCACGAGGTACAGATAGTCATCACTGTTTTATCTCTAGGAGAAGAGGACCCTGATGTTTTGGCGGTAATTGCCGCATCGCTTGCATTAGGCACATCAGATATTCCTTGGGACGGACCAGTAAGTGCCGTCCGAATCGGTAAAATCGGAAGTGATAGTCTTCTGATTAACCCAACATACACAACACGTGAACCAGGATTGTCTTTAGACATAGTAGCTTGTGGTAAAGATGGAAATATAAATATGATAGAGGTTGGAAGCAAACAGGTTTCTGAATCTGAAATAAATGACGGGCTCAAATTAGCCTCGGAAGAAATAGAGAAACTTCAAGTTTTTCAGAAAAAAGTTATAAGCGAGGTCAACAAAGAGAAGAAAGTTATTCCAAAACCAGAATTGTCTGAAGAAATTAAAAAACTTTTCGAAAAAGAGATGGAGAATAAGTTGCATCCGGCTGTTTTTTCCGGGAATCCTGGACATAAAGAAATAAATAATCTTAAAGATGAATGGGGAGCGCTAGTCAAAGAAAAATTTCCAGATGATAGTAAAAATTTACTTTTGGCTTTAGAATTTTATGAGGACAAAATAAATGAATTACTTCATAAAGAAGCGTTAGAAAATGAAAAGCGACCAGATGGAAGAAAAATGGATGAATTGCGACCACTTTTTGCACAAGCTGGCGGAATTTCTCCTATATTACACGGATCTGGAATATTTTATCGCGGAGGAACACATATCCTTTCAGCGCTGACTTTGGGTGGACCAGGCGAGGCACAAACAGTAGAGGGAATGGAGAATAGTGAAGACAAAAAATTTATGCACCATTACAATTTTCCACCATATTCAAGCGGTGAGACAGGAAGAATGGGTGGAACTAACCGAAGAATGATCGGGCACGGAGCTCTTGCAGAAAAAGCTCTGCTTGCCGTTATTCCTTCCAAAGACAAATTCCCTTATACAATAAGAATTGTATCAGAATCTATGGCTTCAAACGGCTCTACATCAATGGGTTCTGTTTGTGGAGGAACATTGGCTCTAATGGACGCCGGTGTGCCAATTGACGCTCCTGTTGCGGGAATTGCGTCAGGATTGATGATGGAAAATGAAGGAAAATATAAAGTTCTTACCGATATCCAAGGGCCAGAAGATCATCATGGTGATATGGATTTTAAAGTTGCAGGAACAAGAAATGGTGTCACGGCTATCCAAATGGATGTAAAAGTTTCCGGTGTGCCTCTAAAAATATTGGCGGAAGCATTGGAAAAAGCAAAATCAGCGCGACTTCGTATTTTGGATGTAATTGAAAAAGAAATTTCGACACCAAGACCAGAAATATCTTCTAATGCGCCAAAGATTGTAATGATAAAAGTTTTACCCGAACAAATTGGTTTGGTTATCGGCCCTGGTGGTAAAAATATCAAAGGTATCAAAGATGCGACAGGAGCAGAAATAGATATTGAAGACGATGGCTCTGTATTTATTACGGGGAAAGGCGGAGGTGCGGAAAAAGCGGCAAAAATGATCGAGCAAATGACACATGTATACAAAAGAGGAGAGAGATTCGAAGGCGAAGTGACAAAAATTCTTGACTTCGGAGCTTTTGTGAAAATTGCAGAAAATACCGAAGGGTTAGTGCACGTTTCCGAGATTGCCAACTTTAGAGTGGATAAAGTAAGTGACTATCTGACAGTGGGACAAAAAATTCCTGTTATAATAAAGGAGATCGATGAAAGGGATAGGATTAAACTATCTCTAAAAGAAGCGGACCCAGATTTTATTAAGCAGAAATAGATACACCCACACCATGTTTGAAGACGATAAGATAAAAGATTTAGAGCAAAAACTAAACACAGCAGGAAGACAAAGCTTCTTAGAGAAAAAAGAAGGGTTAGAAAACGCACCCCAAAAACCAGAAGCAATACCAGAAGAAAATGTGATAAAAGAATCCGCCAAAAATGACGTTGTTCTAAAAAGATTACGAACGTATGAGGGAGATATCGCAGAAACAATACGCAAACAAAACGAATCAGTCGCAAGTATAAATATAGCGGAACAAAAGAGAAAGGAAGTGTCACAAGTAGAGACTGAAGACAGTGGACCCTCTTATTACATCAAAAATACCGTAATCACTATAGTGAGCATACTTTTGATTGTAGGTGGGATAGGGGCAATAGGTATTTTTTACTATCTCAAAAGTACAAATACACCTCCTCCAATAATAAACCCTGTAAAAACAATAATTTCAGCCGATACTATTGTGGAAATTGACGCTTCTGATCTAACAAAACAAAAAATAATTGATTCAGTAAAAAATGCTCAAATAAATGGAGAGAGTGGATCAATCACTTATGTAAGTTTTTCAAATACAAGTGGAGAAACAAAAACACCGATTGAAACAGAGAAATTCTTTACAATTCTCCAAACAAAAGCGCCGGGCGCTCTAGTGAGATCTTTCAACAAAGAGTTCATGTTGGGAATATCTTCTGATGAAAACAGATCACCGTTTTTACTTATCAAACTAGATTCTTTTGATAATACCTTTGCTGGAATGCTTGGCTGGGAGAAAACAGCGGGAGAAGATTTGCGTTCGATATTTTTGAATGAAAAACTTATTCCACAAATAACAACAACAGAATTTGCATCATCTACAGGAACATCTACCGCGACAACAACACTCATACCAATCGATTTGGAGCAAAGTTGGGGTGATTTGATAGTACAAAACAAAGACACTCGTATTTTGAGAGATTTGGATAGTAATATTGTCTTGATTTATTCATTTTTGGATGAACAAACACTCCTCATAACCACAAACGAAAAAACTTTTATAGAAATACTAAACAGGTTTGTCACCTCAAAACTAACGCGTTAATTCAAGGTTTCTCCGTTGTAAATTTTTAAACAATAACCTTGCATTGCAATATATTTTTGATATTATTACCAATATGACAACGGAAAAATTTAAAGAACAACTAGAAAAGGAACTTGAAGTTTTGGAGACCGAACTAAAAAGCGTTGGTAGGAGAAATCCATCAAATCCCAACGATTGGGAGGCAGTCCCACAGGATACCGATATTGCAATAGATCCAAATGAGACAGCCGACGCAATCGAAGGTTTTGAAGAGAACACTGCGATTTTGAAACAATTGGAAATACGGTACAACGAAGTAAAAAATGCTTTGAAGAAAATAGAAGATGGAAATTATGGTAAATGCGAAGTTGATGGTGAACCAATAGAACCGCAAAGACTGGAGGCAAACCCTGCGGCAAGTACCTGCGAAAAGCATATGAAATAGCGCCCGCAACAGCGGGTGAGTCGAAAGTCGAATGTCTAAAGTCTGTAAAGTCGAAGTTCATTCGTAATTCATAATTCTTAATTTGTAATTATTAACATGAGCTTTTCAAAAGTTTATAGTGCTCAATCATCTCTCCTAAAAGCTCAGATAATAGACATAGAAGTGGACCTGTCAAAAGGTTTGCATTCTTTTTCGATAGTTGGTCTTCCAGACAAGGCGGTAGAAGAAGCGCGAGACAGAATGTCGGCAGCAATAAAAAACTCTGGCTTCAAATCTCCCAAAAGTAAAAATCAAAAAGTAATAGTGTCTTTAGCACCGGCAGATGTAAAAAAGGAAGGGCCGGTTTTTGACGTAGCAATAGCGCTTGGATATTTACTCGCCGCCGACGATATAAGGTTTGATCCTAAAGATAAAATGTTTTTGGGTGAACTCTCGTTGGATGGAGAGTTAAGAAAAATAAATGGTACCCTACCTTTGGTCCGTGAGGCGCAGAAAAAAGGTTTTACAGAAATATTTTTACCAAAAGAAAATGCTGAGGAAGGAGCATTGATTGAAGGTATAACTATATATGGCGCAAAAAATTTAAAGGAGATTGTTGAACATTTGAACGAAAAAAAGGAACCTTCTGATGGAAAAGTAGAAGAAAACATTTTTAAAATAAATATCCAACCAAAAACCATTATCAACCATGATAGAAAAATCTACGAGATTGACTTTGCAGATGTCCAAGGACAAGAAGGAGCAAAACGTGGATTGGAAATTGCCGCTGCTGGTGGACACAATGTGGCTATGTACGGGCCTCCGGGGACAGGCAAAACAATGCTTGCAAAAGCATTTTGTGGATTACTTCCAGAACTTTCTTTTGAAGAAATGCTTGAGGCAACATCTATTCATTCTGTGGCAGGACTTCTCAAAGACACGTTAGTCATTGAACCACCATTTAGATCACCACATCACACATCTTCATATGTTTCACTTGTTGGAGGAGGGGCTATTCCAAAACCTGGAGAAATTACGTTAGCCCATCGTGGAGTATTATTTTTAGATGAATTTCCTGAGTTTGATAGGAGGGTAATAGATTCTCTTCGCCAACCACTTGAGGATAAAATTATTTCCGTATCGCGAGCCAGAGGCACGGCGCATTTCCCCGCACATTTTATTTTAATCGCGGCGATGAACCCTTGTCCTTGTGGAAATTTTGGAACTGTAGGCAAAGAATGTTCATGCTCACCGATAAATTTGCAACGTTATCAAAGAAAAATTTCTGGACCTATTGTAGATAGGATTGATTTATGGATTGAAGTTTCAAAAGTAGATCACAAAAAATTAACCGACAAAGTTGATAAAGAAAAAATGACGGAAAAACTCCGAGAGAGAGTGGTTAGAGCACGAGAGATGCAAAAAGATAGATTCAAAAAATATAATTTACCCATGTCTATAAACAGCGAATTGCGAGGAAAAGATTTGTCACTTTATATACCATTAGATGATGAGGTAAAAAGTATTTTGGACACATCGGCAACAAAATTGGATCTGTCGGCACGCGCGTATCATCGTATAATAAAAATTGCTCGCACTATTGCAGACTTGGAACGATCAGAAAATATTTTATCGAACCATATGTTGGAAGCATTGCAATATAGACCAAAGAGGCAAGAGATGTGAGTAGTCTAAAAGTCGAAAGTCTATAAAGTCCTTAAAGTTAGATGCGAAAGAAAAATCTAAATAAAAAAACCCCGCAAAGCAATAAGCGGAGTGTTTTTATTATTATGGAATATTATCTAGATTCACCCTGTTAAATACAACCATCGGTTGTTAGCGCTTTCGCACATTTAACAGGGTAAATCCAAAACCTCAATTCGTAATTCGTAATTTTTAATTCCTAATTACTAAAAGGGATTCTTTGCACCACGAATTTCAAAGTGCAAGTGAGAACCTGTTGATTTACCTGTTGAACCCATATAACCAATAACTTGTCCTTGGACGACACGATCGCCATTAAACACAATATTTTTGCTTAAGTGACCATACAAAGTTTGTGTACCATTTGAATGTTTTATAACAATATATTGTCCATAACCGCCATTCCAGCCAGAGCTACGACTAACAATCACATCACCTGAAGCAGAGGCCATAATTGGAGTTCCTGTTGGAGAAGCTATGTCAACACCATTGAAACCATGGATACCTTGTGTTTTTCTACCACCAATGACAGGTCTCATATAATAACCTTCGTATGTAGGATAACCTGAAACAACCCTAGCTGTAGAACTCTGAGCTGAGCTACTACTTTTTGTTGTGTTTGAAATAGGTAATACACCATCAGGAACCACAACGACATCACCAATGGCAAGTTTACTATCAAAAGACAAACCATTAAATTGTAAAATTTCCTCTATGTCAGTTTTGTAGATAGTGGCAAGACCTTTCAGAGTATCTCCAGACTTAATTGTGTGACGAATACCTGAAATAGGTAAAATAACGAGCGTTTGCCCAGGAACGATAATGCTATTTTTTATATCATTACTCCATATAATTGTATTTACTGAGACCCCAAAAATACGAGCTATCTGCGAAAGGGAGTCGCCTGGTCTTACCACATATATACTGATCTGATCAGCGGTAGGTTGATCCAAGTTACCAATCTCTCCAGATGAATTCGCCTCGGCGAGGATAGCCGTACCATCAACTATGGTAATATCACCACCACCAGTAGATTCTTTGAGGTTTGGGTTAATAGCAGCTTGCAACAAAGCCATATTTTGAGAATTTGTCTCGTTTTGAGCACTTTTAGGAGTATTATTTGAACTTAAAAGATCAGCAACAAAAGAAAAAAGGCCAGCATTAGCCGTATTTGGAATACCAAGAAAAATCAGGGCCAAAATAAGCCTTGTATAAAAAATGGCTAGAAATATAGGTTTTACGGCTGAACCAATCCTTGAAACCAAGGACTTGGGGCCCAAATCTTTAGATTGTGGTAAAATAAGCCTAATTCTAATGATAAGACGGTAGAAACGGGAAAATATAGCCAAAATAGCTATATTTGATGTGTGTCCGTACAATCGGTACATAGTAAGTCTACGCCTTTAAAAGGCTCCGGTCAATCATACAAAGAGGTACCTGTGGATAACGATTGGCGCAGCCAATCGAGTTGAAGGTCGAATGTCAAAAGTCTGTAAAGTCAAGAACTGTTCCTAATTTATAAAATGAAAACTAATTCACGGGCTGTTAGTAAGTAAAAAAATTTTACAAAAGCAGAAATTTGTATTTAATCTCAACTTTAAGGACTTTATGGACTTTTAGACTTTTCACTCACTCGTGCTATATTTGTTTCACAAATGTCACACAGTGGACTAAATCCAAAACAAAAAGAAGCGGTAGAAACAACCGAGGGGCCGGTGCTTATTGTTGCTGGAGCAGGAGCTGGAAAAACCAAAACAATCGTCCATCGAATTGAGAATTTAATCAAAAAAGGAGTTCCCCCACAAAACATTCTAGCAATCACTTTTACAAACAAGGCTGCCCGAGAGATGAAAGACCGGGTAGAACAACTTCTGGGCACAGAAATATCCAAATATGGTCACAGTAAACCTTTTGTTAGTACCTTTCATTCACTTGGTGTACATATTCTCAAAGAAAATTTCGAACTTTTAGGAATTACCCGTCATTTTGGTATTTTTGACAAAAGCGATTCTAAGCGAGCGATAAAAGAAGCGTTGGTAGCAGAAAATCTTGATCCAAAACAATACGACCCGGTAAAAATAGGCTCAGCGATATCTAGAGAGAAGGGGCGTTTCATTACGATTGAGGAATATATGGGAAAATCTGACGATTTCTATTCAGGAATTGTTGCACGTGTTTGGGAACGTTATGAAAAAATTTTAGCTCGAGAAAAATCATTGGATTTTGATGATTTACTTCTAAAAACAGCGCGACTTCTTCGTGACAATGAAAAAATCCGTAATTATTATCAAGAATTATGGAAATACATTCACATAGACGAATATCAGGACACCAA
>JABMOB010000020.1 GCA_013204345.1 Parcubacteria group bacterium
CATCAATATTTTTCTTTAAACCGCCCATTTTTGTTATTGACGTGAAAGCGAGATACTTTGCCCACGTAGGAAATGTTGCATCGGGACTGGTGAGATAATCAATCCAGTTATTGAGAGAATGCTTTTGGTCATTGATTATTTGTTCGGTCTTTTTTTCTTTAAATTCATCTGTTATCTCGACGTCTCCATATCCCATTTCTCTGGCGATTTTTTGCTCCAAGAGAAATGCTTGCTCCGGAACATTTTCCGGTTTGATTAGCAGAGCATCGTAGATCTTGTCTCGAAACATCTCGAGATTGCGCTCTCGCTTTTTCTCATCGGGGTTAAGGAATATATTTTCCAGACGTTCCATGTATGCGTCAATGCGCTCGGACGGGTCGTTGGGCACCCTTTCCTCAGTTTTCCGCTCCTCACGCTCAACAGCCCGTTGCACTTCGGGAGATGTTTGGAGTTCTGGGTTTTTTATATGAAGAGGGTGTTTTTCCATTGGGTTAATATAACAAGAATCGCCCGTTTTATAAAGAGGTTAAACTCTTTATTTTTTTGAGCTCCTTTATGGCTTTTTCCATGTCCTCTTTCGGCTCCCATCCTATAAGTTTTTTAGCGAGAGAAATGTCTGCAAGAGTATGTTTCGGCTCAAACCGAGCAGGAATATGTTTGGTTGGACCATCAATAAGCTCTGCAATTTTATTCACAGAATAATTTTTACCGGAACCAATATTCATCACTTCCCCTTTGCCGACTTTTTTACTTTCCATAGCGAGAATATTTGCCCGCACCACATCACGCACATGGGTAAAATCTCTAGTTTGTTCTCCATCGCCAGTAATAGTCATCGGTTTATTTTCTACACGCTGTTTCAAAAATCTTGCGATAACCAAAGCATACGCACCCTCTGCACTCTGACGCGGACCGTAAACATTAAAATATCGAAGACTAACTGTGGACAGATTATAGACTTCACTCCAAAGCCGACAATAAAGCTCGCCGACATATTTTTGCAAACCATAAGGACTTTTGGGAGATGCCAACATATCTTCTGTCAGAGGCATTTTATCCTGATCTCCATAAGCCGCACTTGAAGCTGAGTATACAAGCCGTCTAACTCCTGCTTCTTTGGAAGCAACCAGTACATTTTGCAGGCCAACAACATTTACATCATTTGTTTCTATTGGTTGTTCTATAGAATACTGTACGCGAGGTAAGGCTGCTAAATGAAAAACGTAATCAGTTTTTTTAAAAATAGGTTTTAGTTTGGAAATGTTTCGTATGTCAACAACGTGTAAGGTGGCTTTCTTATTAACATTTTTTTTGTTTCCGCCAGAGAGATCGTCAATCACATGTACGTCAAAACCCTTATCCACTAACGCATCGACAAGATTTGAACCAATAAAACCCACTCCTCCAGTCACAATAACTTTTATTTTATTATTTGTTTTCATAATTCGTAATCCTGCCTGCCGGCAGGCAGGTCGTAATTATTAATTCTTAATTATTTTACATTCCACTTCTAGATAACAATGCCTTTATGGTTTTTAGGGCTATCTTCAGGTCTAAAAGAAAAGAGCGATTTTTGATGTAATAAAGATCATAGGAAAGTTTTATTTTTGTTTCGCCATAATTAGCAGAAAATTTTGGTGGGACAGGTTGATTGAGTTGTGCCCATCCGGATAGCCCAGGTTTTATTAAGTGCCGAATATCATAATACGGAATTTTTTTCTCATACAACTTCACCAAAACGGGAAGTTCTGGACGAGGACCAATAAGAGAAATATCTCCGCGCAAAACATTCCAAAGCTGGGGAAGTTCATCAACTCTTGATTTTCGTAGAAACGCGCCGACTTTCGTGACTCGCACATCTTTTGCCAAACCATCAGATTCTTTGTGAACAGTCATACTTCTAAACTTTCTAATACGCACAATTTTATTGTTTTTACCAACCCTCTCCTGCACAAAAAATATTGGGCCGCGATCTTCCAATTTGATAGCAATAATCACAAATGGATATATCACAAGTGATATAACACCAAGAGCCAAAGACAATACTATGTCCATAGCTCTTTTTAGAAAATCGTAAGTCGCTTTTGGAGCAGTAGAGATATTTTCCAAAAACCAATTATATCTCACAAGAGAAAGTGGTACTCTATCAAAAATATCTTCATAGACCCGATACATATCAATAAATTTTATCTTAGAAAATATCAGATTATACAAACTTGGAAGTATAGGCAGAACTTTTTCATTTTTTAAATCAACCGCCACGACGTGCACATCTTCCGAATAAATAATTTTCAAAACCTCCTCGTTAAAATCTAAACCACTCATTTCATTTAGATCTACAGATGAAATAAAATTGAGATTATAACGAGGATTGTTGTTGACTTCCTCTTTGAGCTCTTTCATCTCATCACCACTACCAATAAGAATAGCATTCTCTTTTTGTTTGAAACCAAATAGTGATTGACAATAAATCCTCCAGAAAAATAGGAGGCCGAATGAAATAATGAGATATATGAAAAGATTTGTTTTTGGAGTAATTCCAAAGTATGGAATAAAATAAAAAAACAAAAAGGCTAGAACTGTGTTTACTAACTGTGCATTGAAAATAATTCCAGGAAGTTTCCCCTGAAGAATAACGGTATGTTTATCATAAAGACCAGCTATGAAAAAGACTATAATCCATACCAAAAAAAGAACGGAAAACGGCACTAAGTGCTGCAAAAATGCCTCAGAACTAGGCAATTCGTGGTATCTTATAAAAAGCATTAGCCACAACGAAAATATGAAGAAAAACAGATCTCCAAGAAACAAAAGCAGATTTTCCCTCTTATTTAATACCGTCATGTTGATTATAGTAAGCACTATTATAGCAGAAAAAGCAAAGTAGTTGTATGATTATGGTCGCCTACTAAAAACTGTAAATATGGACAAAACAAAACAAAAAATTCTATATGTAATTACCAAAGGAAATTTCGGAGGAGCCCAGCGCTATGTTTACGAATTGGCAACGAGTATGCCGAAAGATAAATTTGACGTAGTGGTAGCGTTTGGCCAAAGTGGAGCCTTAGAAACCAAACTCAAAACAGCTGGAGTGCGAACCATTATGATTCCCCAACTTTCAAGAGACGTAAATCTATTAGGGGATATAAAAACTTTATTTGCACTTACAAAAATAATCCGAAACGAGCGACCTGACATTCTTCACCTAAATAGTTCAAAAGTTGGGGCCTTGGGAGGATTGGCCGGCAGACTTACCGGAGTAAAAAAAATAATCTTTACTGGCCACGGTTGGGCCTTCAATGAAAAACGAAGTTTTTTTTCTAAAACTTTTATTCTTTTCTCACATTGGGTAACGATACTCCTTTCACACAAAACAATCGCTGTATCAGAGAAAACAAAATCACAAATAAATAAACTGCCACTGGTAAAAAATAAAATAGAAGTTATACATAATGGCATTGGAGAAATACCATTCAAAGAGGGTTTTGAATCTCGACAATTTTTAGGCAAAAACATCAGAGAAGATCTCTGGATAGGGACCGTCTCCGAACTTCACAAAAACAAAGGGGTGGATTTTATAATAGAAGCGTTCTCACAAATTTCTTCAGATTTTCCAAATACGACACTTGTAATAATTGGCGAGGGGGAGGAGCGAGATAATTTGGAACAATTGGTTATGGAAAAAAACTTGCAAGAAAAAATTCACTTTGTGGGTAATGTAGATAATGCAAGAATATATCTAAAAGCGTTTGATATCTTTACACTCACGTCTCGCACTGAGGCATTTCCATATGTCATTTTGGAAGCTGGACTAGCTGGGTTGCCTGTTGTAGCAAGTGCCGTTGGTGGTATTCCGGAAATAATTAAAAATGATCAAACCGGAATGTTGGCGAGAGTTGGTGACAAAAAAGAAATAAATTTATTGATAAATGATCTTCTTCAAAATTCAGAAAAAAAGGAAAGGCTTGGAAAAGCCCTAGGAATAAGGGTGAAATCGGACTTTAGTTTACAAAAAATGGTTGAGGAAACTATTAGAGTTTATAATAAATAAAAACCCCAGCACATCCCTTACGGACATGCACGGGGTTGTTGTACGACTACATCACCACGAACTCAAAACTTAGCCCCTATCTTAGAACTAGAATTGTCATCGAGAGATTAAACAATCCACTTGCAACTGGAAAAAATCGATCCTCGATTGTCCACGATCTGGCCCCGACAATCGACAGGAAACACCCAATCGCCACAAAAGCCCACAGCCACCACGTAGACGGATTTGGAGTTATCCAAAAGTCATAGGCCTGAGGCAATGCTGCGATCGTCATCGCTATTGAAGCAGTAATGATTGCCCCTTTCGCGCCAACGAAACGCCAAACAACAAGTGCGGCAACCACACCTAATACTGAAATCCCCTCAGCAAAACCGAATTCCCACAAACCTCTACTCCACAGTATAATCGTGACAAAAGCTGCTCCGAAGGTATACCCGATCGGTAGCCATGGCCTTTTGTTACCCGCCGCTATGGCGGTTATTACGAGAACTATATCCAGAATCGTCCAGAGAATCCACGAGACAACATTAAGCTGAATCTCCTTCATTAACAAATGCAACGCAAATGCAATGATAGTAACAGCAGGAATGATCGCCCCAACGATACCGCAAAGTGTCTTTGCTTTCACAGTTTACCCTTTCAATGCCCAAAGGTGGGCTAATATACAGTTGTTGGCAGTAGCACATCAAAGAGCCTATCTTAATAGTACTATAAACAGTATCGAAAGTCAAGCTTTTTTCAAATCACCGAAATAACCCTTATTTTAAAGCATTTTATACCCCAGCAAAGGATATCCACCGGCATTATTCGTAGCCATTTGTAGATTAGTAACAATTAGTATCCACCAAAGGACGGATCAGCCTCTGGTTGATATTTATATTTTAGATTCCAAGAAACTCATTTTTCATCATATCCTTATGCGCAGTACGACGATATTTTCTCATACCCATAAGTATTCCAAGACCTGTAAACTCAGTTAGTAAATGACTTCCCCCATAACTCATAAACGGTATCGTCGTACCGGTAACAGGCAAAAGGCCTATATTCATACCAACATGAATAATAAAATGCACCATAAAAAGAATTGCCAAACCCATGCCAAAAAGAATTTCAAAATTGGAATCACCGTGAATGGCATTCCTCAATATTCGCCATATCACTACACCAAACAAAGCAAAAAGGATTATGACACCAACAAAACCCCATTCCTCGGCAAAAGCGGCGAAAATAAAATCGGTCTCATATTCTGGCAAAAACTTTAATTTTGATTGCGTCCCATAACCAATCCCCTTACCTAGTACCTTACCAGAACCTACTGCAATAGTAGATTGATAGGCATTGTATCCGGTCCCTCTAATATCAGCCAGAGGATAGACGAAGTTTACAATTCTCTGTTTTTGATAATCCTGGAAAACAAAAGACCATAGAATAAAAAACGATGCCAAACCAATAAAAAATACAGCCAATAAATGTTTTTTTGAAATCCCAGAAACCAATACCATACCAAGCCATAAAAGAAATATTATAATCGCAGATCCGAAATCAGGCTGTAAAAACACTAATAAAAAAATTACTGCGACATAAAAACCAGAGACTAAAATGTGCCTAATATTAGCAATTTCTATATGTCTTCGAGTAAAATATTTTGCTAAAATCAAAATGACAACAAGTTTAATCGGGTCAGACGGTTGAAAAGAAAGGAAACCTAGATCAAACCAACTCTGCGCACCTTTTACCACATGACCTAAAACAAACAAGATAATCAAAACAAAAGACGACAGAGAAAAAATAGAAACAACTACCCATGTACGACGTAAAAATCTAAAATCTATAAAACTACAGATGAAAAAAACTATAACCGAAATTAAAATCCAAATAACCTGTCTCTGAAAGTAGAAATTTTCCGAAGCAAAAGAGTTCATCGTTACAAGACCAGCGAGCGAGATGAGAAGTGCCGAGAAAAACAAAATCCAGTCAATATGAGAGGCTTGTTCTAAGCGTCTACCAAAAATCGAAGTGATCACATTTACGATAGATTCTCTCATTATAAAATATTAGCGAGGAATAACGCGAGGTATTATCTCTATCACCGCCGGACTATCAACACAAATGTCCAAGGCGATTTGCCGATAAATATCTTTTAAATTTTTGCTATCCGCCACAGCAAAATAAGTACTGGAAGCAGACGAAATGTTCTGCAAGAAATCACTATCTACCTCATTACCAAGACCTATGGAGTATACAGAGATGCCACTTGCTTTTGCTTGGTTTGCAGCTGAAAGTGTGTAGGTCACCGGATAATTTTTATCTCCAATTTTCTCTGGATATGTCATAATGCCGTCAGTCAAAGCTACTATAACTCTGTGCGCAATGTCGGTGTGTCTAAGCGATGACAACTCTGCCACTGCCTGAATTATCGTATCTCCCAAATTGGTATACTGAGTGCCGTCCTTACCAATATCTATATTACTGATAGATAAAATTGTTTTAGAAAAATCTGAATTCAACAGAGCGTCAATTGGATTGCTTGGCATAGTAGCGAAGGATATTAGACCAACTTTATCACCTAGATTTAGTTGTTGAACAAAAGAGATTGCACCATTTTTTACATCTGTTAATGGCTGAGGAGGGTTACTACCATCACTCGCCATACTACCAGAGCGATCAACCAAAAGCATTACATCAACCGGTGTTTTACAAACACCAGATTGAGTAACAAACGGTTCAGGCCATGTAAAAACAACATCTTTGGACTGATTCTTGTCCAGAGAGTCAATAAACGTTCTAGATGCGCCAATAGCGTTGTTCTTGCCATCAAGCACAAGTGCGACAACTTCAATATTTTTTATTGTTTCAATAGATCTATTTTCAAAAGTTACATCAATACGAGGAGAAGAATCCTGTCTAGACAACACTTTCTTTTTTATGAATAGTTCTGAAGTAGGTTCTGTATTTTTTATCCATATAGGTAAAGAAGTAAACTCAAATGTCGTGGTTTTGGGAATTTCTCCGGAAGGAACTTCGATATTACTTTCAAAAATAGCGAACGATTTATTTTTCGGAATATAAACCTTTCCTTCTTTTGAAACAATAGCTTCCCCTTTTTCATTTTTGACCTTAAAAACATAAGGTACATTTTCTGCTTGAGAATTGATATTGTGATTTTCAATATAAGCGACAGCGTTATATGTATTAGAAGTTACTCTAAATACTCGGCTCCATAAAATAACAGGGTCTAATGTTTCAAAACTACAAATACGTTGGCATGAACCACCGCAGTCTACACCTGTCTCGCCACCATTTTTAACACGATCGTTACAAGTTGGAGCTTTATACCAGAAAAAAAAGAAAACTGAATAAGAAATAACAAAAAGAATAGCTAGAGGAATAATTGTATACAACAACCTTCTTTTGGTAGACCAGGAAATCATACGTACATATTAACAAAAATTTACCTAACACGCCAAAAGATTCCACGAATCATCCAGTTTGGAACTTATCAAAGGATGAGGGTGGTACTAAATTATTAAAAAGAAAAAGGCGATGGTTGGGCAAACCATCGCCTCTCGTTCGCATAGCGACACGGTCGCTAGCCTTCTACTCCCAGAGACATAGATTGGTAATGTGGGGCAAGAGCGGGGATATCTTGTCACAGTACCGTTCTCCTCCTGCTCTGAAAGGAGGCTTGTGTGTTAGAGACATGCTCAAACGAAGAAGAATTTCGTCGAGTCCGAAACCTCACAGATTTCTTATGTCTTGGTACGCAAACACACAACCATACGCTATGCAAACAGAACACTCTCTCTGTATTGTAAACTATATTTGAAATAAAATCAAGAGCTCACATTTATAGAAAAAACCCACAAAAGAGGGGCTGTGAACTTAACGGAAAAGATTAGATACTTAGTTCTGGCGACTAGCTACTCTCGCCCAAAAGGACTACCATCGCCTCAACAGAGCTTAACTTCTGAGTTCGGAATGGGATCAGGTGTGACCTCTGCGATAAATCACCAGAACTAAACATCTAAAATTTTATTGAAAACTGATATGTGGTGCGATAACAAGTTATCGCACAAGCTCCTTTTATCGGAGCAATGGCCGTGGAAGGACTTGAACCTCCGACCTCTGTGATTCGCTCACAGTGCTCTACCACTCGCCTAACCCAAAGGGTCCAGCAGGAGTATCTGAGCTACACGGCCAAAAAAGAACGGGCGGCTAATCTGGGCGGTCGGATTTGAACCGACGACCTCCTGCTCCCAAAGCAGGTGCTCTACTAAGCTGAGCTACGCCCTGAAAACCACATATCAGTTTTCAATTTATTTACCCAGTCATTCGCAAGGCGAAATGACTTAAAGCTAAAACACTTTGCTTTTGGCAAATGCTTGCCCCGCCATTCGCTTTTGGCGAAGTGGCTTAGGGGTGAGGTCTTTCAAACAGCAGTTGTGAAATATTAATTCCACATAACAGGATAAAACATTGTGTTTTCAAATTTCCTAATAAGAATCGACTAATTAGTACTCCTCGGCTCAACACATTACTGTGCGTACACCTAGAGCCTATCAACGTGGTCATCTCCCACGAGTCTCAAATGATTCCTAATCTTGGAGTTGGTTTCCTTCTTAGATGCTTTCAGAAGTTATCCATTCCCAACTTAGCTACCCAGCGGTGCTCCTGGCGGAACAGCTGGTACACCAGAGG
>JABMOB010000021.1 GCA_013204345.1 Parcubacteria group bacterium
ATGGGAAGAGACCCAGATGCATTTGCATTTTGGCATTCATCACAAAGAAATGATCCAGGTTTAAATATTGCACTTTACACCAACAACAAAGTGGACAGACTCCTAGAAGAGGCACGGACTACTTCAGACAAAAAAATACAGGAAGAAAAATATACTCAGTTTGAAAAGATTATAAAAGATGAAATTCCCGCTGTTTTCATTTATTCACCAGAATTTATATATATAGCACCAAGCAAAATAAAGAATATCGATCTAGGACAGATTACAAGCCCGGCAGAAAGATTTTTGAATATTTCAAATTGGTTTATAGACACAGACCATATCTGGCAAATATTTTCACAAGAAACAACTTTTACAAACTAAATAATTTAGCAATTAATAATAACCTAGCAATGGATTCTATCCACGTGCTTACACATAAATGACAACGACAAGAATATCAACAGATCAAACAAGCTCACCTCAAGTAGAGCTAGCGCATACAAACAAAGTAAACCCTGAGAAAAAACAGGACGGGGCACAACGCACACATTCTCCGGTACATTTTGGTCATAGAGAAAAATCTCATGGACCACAAAACCATAGTGCTTCAAGAAAACCAGCTTCTCACGGGAGTGCAGAAAGATCTCAAAACAGTAACCGCCGTGGTAAACACACAGGTGGTAAGCATATGAGAAGAGACATACAAACAAACCAACGTTTGGTCAAAAAAGCTGACGATAACCTTCCGGCAATTGAAAAAGGGGTGATAAGAATCATTCCGCTTGGTGGTGTCGAAGAAATCGGAAAAAATATGACATTGATTGAATATGAGGATGACATAATTGTTATTGACGCTGGATTTCAATTCAAAGAAGAAGATACACCTGGAATTGACTATATAATTCCAAACACAAAATACCTAAATGAACGCAAACATAAAATTCGTGGGCTCTTTATCACACACGGCCACTTAGATCACATAGGAGCAATCCCTTACGTTATAGAACAAATGGGTAATCCACCTATATACACACGACAATTTGGAAGTATTATGATATTGAAACGCCAAGAAGAATTCCCTCATCTTGCGGCACTTGATATGAGAGTTTTGGATGGTAACGAAACTGTAACTATTGGCAAAAACTTCAAAGTAAAATCGTTCCCAATTTCCCACACTATTCCCGACTCAATGGGACTTGTCGTAAGAACTCCTGTTGGAAATATTGCTTTTATTGAAGACGTTCGAGTAGACAACGCAGCAGGAGTACCAACCGAAGAAGAGGAGGAACAGTACAAACAATTCAAAGATGAAAAGTTTTTACTTCTTACTATGGACTCCACAAGTATCGAGAAACAAGGTTTTTCTCTTTCAGAATCAACTGTTGTCAAAAATATTGAAAAAATCATAAAAGAAGTAAAAGGACGACTAATTATAGGAACATTCGCTTCACAGGTAGAAAGAATCATAAGTATCATCGAAATAGCAGATAGATACGGCAAAAAAGTAGCCGTGGAAGGCCGAAGCATGAAAACCAATGTTGAAATCATCAAACAGTTGAACTTATTGCGAAGCAATAACCTTATTCCCCTCGAAGACCTTAGCAATTATCCGTCAGACAAAATTGTAATGATTGTAACTGGCGCGCAAGGCGAGGAATTTGCAGCACTGATGCGTATTGCCAACAAATCACACAAACAAGTTGCTCTGAATAAAAATGACACGGTACTTCTTTCATCATCTATCATTCCCGGAAACGAATACGCGATTACAAAATTGAAAGATAACCTATACCGCCAAGAAGCAAGGATAATTACCTACCTTGACTCTGATGTTCATGCTAGTGGTCATGGAAACCGCGGTGAATTGGAATGGATACATAGGCAGATCAGTTATAAATTCTTTATGCCCGTACACGGTTACCATCATATGCTCCGCCAACATGCCGAACTCGCACAAAGTATTGGTACACCTAAAGAAAATATCGTAATACCAGACAATGGTTCTATTATTGAAATCTACGACGAAGGCAAGGAGATTAGAATCTTGAAAGAGAAAGCCCCTTCAAATGTAATGATGGTTGACGGTTTTGCTATTGGAGATATACAGGAAGTTGTCATTCGAGACCGAAAAATGCTTGCCGAGGATGGGATGTTTGTTATTGTAGCAAGCATCAACGCTAAAACAGGCAAACTAAAGAAATCTCCGGATATTATTTCCCGCGGTTTTGTATATTTACGAGAATCGCAAGAGCTTCTCCAACAAACACGATTAATCATCAAAAAAACAGTTGAAGATACTACAAAAGGGATGAACCCTATAAACTTTGATTATGTAAAGAACGAAATTACAGATAATGTGACTCGTTTCCTCTTCCAAAAAACAGCAAAAAGGCCACTAGTGATACCAGTAGTACTGGGAATATAGTTCTAAAGAAAAATTGCTAAAAAACAGCTCAAACCTTATTAGCTTGGGCTGTTTTTTTGTTTGGACTAGACATGGCACAAATTAAACAGCAAACTCTCGCGAAAAATTCGTTTTTCCTATATAATTCTTAAGTCTAATATTCCCCAAATCCAAATCATGCCTACAACCTTAAACAAATTAAGCCAAAAAAGAATGTTGTGGGCAGTTTATATATCCAACCTCCTCTTATCTTTCCATTCGTACCTAATCATCTACACCGATTCCTCTTTACTTGGAAAATGGTTCGGCGAAAACCTAGTGGGAGTGTTTTTTATGGTAGCAGCAGCAATAAGCCTAGTTATACTTTTAAATATTTCGGCAATACTAAATAAAATAGGTAATCACAAACTTATACTGTATCTTATTGTCCTTGAATTTATATCTGTCGGAGGTCTGGCGATAGCGACAAGCTCTAAATTGGTTGCGCTCCTTTTTATTCTTCATCAAGCACTCTTACCAATCATCTTTTTTTCTCTTGATGTTTTTTTGGAAAATACAATTACAGATGAAACTCGCACAGGACGAATACGAGCCTTTTTTCTCACACTATCAAATATCACTCTTATAGTAGCGCCTCTTATAGTTTCGCTTCTTGTCACAGATGGTCGTTATTTAGCAATATATATAGCTTCCTCCTTATTTCTATTACCAATGTTTTTTATAGCTAAAAAAAATCTTGACACTAGCAAGGGGGTTAAACGATTTTCAATTAAAATCGCTGATACTTTCAAACACCTGATGGAGCAACCTGATATTTACAACATTTTAGGTGCTAATTTTATTTTACAATTCTTCTACGCTTGGGTTGTTATTTATACACCAATCTATTTACATCAATACATAGGATTTAGCTGGTCGCAAATTGGAATAATGTTTACTATTATGCTTTTGCCGTTTGTCCTATTTGAATATCCGATAGGCAAAATCGCCGACAAAAAACTTGGAGAGAAAGAATTTTTGATAGCTGGTTTTATAATCATAGCTACTGCAGTGATAATGATTCCACTTACCACAACAGCAAACTTTGTTTTTTGGACGGCACTTCTTTTCCTGTCTCGTACTGGCGCAAGTTTTGTGGAAGTAACAACGGAAAGTTATTTTTTCAAACACGTTGACGGTAGCAATGCTGACACTATTAGCTTCTTCAGACTAACCCGCCCACTTTCATACATCACTGCACCACTAATAGCTATCATCACTTTCCAATTTCTACCATTTAGATACACTTTTTGGATCTTGGGCGTGATCGTAATCCTAGGTTTAAGGTTTGCCACAAGAATTCACGACACGAAATAAGCTTGACAGAAAATCCAAATTTAGGGCTATACCTAATAACGAATTTTCTTAACATATTTATATTGCAAAAAATTTAAACAAAGATATAATTGTATATGGAATCCTGTAGACAATTCACCCTGCCCCTGGTCGAGACCCCGGCGTGCGTACCACCTACCTTCGCCGGGGTCATTTTTTTTATTTACCCATACACTAAAATTTAGTGTATGGGTTTACCCGTCTAAATTTTTGTCAGTTCAACAAACAAAAACAGTGGAATTTCTTTTCTCATTCTGTCCTCCTCCTTTTGTCGTGGACCTGACTCACTTTTTTTGTGAGAAATCCACTCTTCCAATCGAGTTGCCGCAAAACCGCTATTAGTAAAAAGTTTAAAATAATACTGCAAAGAACGATGGAAAGAGATTGTCTGCTCACTTTGTTTTCCTCCCGGATGCATTTCAATTTCTGCTCGAGTCTCGCTTAGATAAGCATCGATTCTTCTGTATTGCTTTTCTGCTGTACCATCCCAACCCCACGATGAACCTTTGGGAATTCTAAAAGCAGGATGATTCATTACAATAAACATTTTCCCTTTTGGTTGTAAAACACGGAAGCATTCCAAGAAAGTTTCCCTAATCTTTTCAATGTTTTGTATAGCCAAAACGACAACAACTTTATCTATGGTGCCATCTTTTATCATAGATAGATCATGCGAGGATGAGACAAAAAACTTGGAGTTTTCTAAAGAATTTTTTTGAGCAATAGAAATAAGCTCTTTTGAAATATCTATTCCGATAACATACGCACCCGCTTTAGAAAAAGCTTGGGAAAAAAACCCTGTCCCACAAGCGAGATCCAGAACCCTCTCCTTTTCTTCTATAATCATTAAACGCAAAAGGTTCGGCAATATTACCTGATTATGATAAGAATCTTTATCATTTGAAAGATGTGAATCATACCATTCCGCAACATTACCCCAAGATGTATCTTTTTTGGTCATTTTAGTTATTTTTTATTAAATTCGTATTTTCAGTAGTTGATGCCATTATTATGTCCAACACTATGTCCTCCACAAAAGATCTTCCATCTGGAGTTTTACATTGCTTAGGATAAGATTCGGTTACTGGGTAACCATTATTCGCACATTCTTCAAAAGTTTGAATCGCTAACATACTCTTTTTCTCACCATAAAACCAGACGGCAATAGAAATTAAGATAATAAAAACCAAAGCACCTACACCAGCAAACCACAATATTTTTCTATTTGTTTCCATATGATTAGGTTTTAGGTGTTAGGCTCTAGGCTTTAGGAATTAGAATTTTCTAACACCTATGGCCTAGTTCCTAGTGCCTGTTCAATTATCTTTTAAAAGCTCGGTAAATTTTTCCTGCACTTTCTGCAATTTTGGGTTGATGATAAGCTCACAATAAGGATCTCCTTTATTCTTGGTATAATAATCCTGATGATAAGATTCAGCCGGATAAAATGTTTTCAACGGTTCCAACTCTGTGACGACAGGCTGACCATCTGGATTTGACTTGTTTATATCATCAATAAACTTTGAAGCAGTTTGTCTTTGCTCTTCTGTGGTGTAAAAAATAACCGAGCGATATTGTGTACCCATGTCATTTCCTTGCCTGTTTTTGGTCGTTGGATCATGACTGCCAAAAAAGACAGTGAGAAGTTTATCGAAAGATATTTCTACAGGATTATATTCAATTTGAATAACTTCCACATAACCAGTATTACCACTACATACTTCTTCGTACGTAGGCGCCCTATCTAAGGGCTCCTGTGGTGAGCGAGCAGAGCGAGTCGAATCCGTGGCGCCACCGGAATATCCAGGCGCGACAGAAATCACACCCTTGAGCATTTTGAAAACCGCTTCGGTGCACCAAAAACACCCTCCACCAAAAACCGCTGTTTCTATATTGGTTATTTTATCCATATGGTTAATTAAATGATAACAGAGAAAACCTACTTACACTACAAAAATATTTCTGGATTTTTAGCCATTTTTCCTATAAGCTATGTATCAAAGTCCGATTAATAAAAGGACTTCTGGTTTTGTGAGTCTGAGTTGATTAACTTTCCACTTTCAACTTTTAACTTTCAACTACCCATTGCGGGTTCGTCCCTGGCCGGCCAAAGCCCGTCCGCGGGCAGGCTAATGGTAAGACACATCATGAATTTTCTTTATATACTTCAGAGTTTGAAAGATAATCGATATTATGTGGGCATTACAAGTAATTTAGAGAATAGACTATCAATCCACAATAACGGATATGTCAGATCAACCAAAAACAGAATACCATTTAAGATAGTGTACAGTGAAAGCTTCAAGACTAGAGCGGAAGCGAGAGCACGAGAAAAACATTTCAAGAGTTATAAGGGGTCAAGAGAAAAATTAAGTATTTTGGAAAATTTATAATATTGCGGGTTCGTCTAATGGTAGGACACATGCCTCTGGAGCATGGTATTGGGGTTCGAGTCCCTGACCCGCAGCAAATTTCCACAGGAAATTTCTGCCCGAAGTAACAGGGGTTACTTCGGCAGGGACTCGAAGCCTGTTTGAGCATCAGCTCTGCTGATCCAAACAGGATACTGGTCGTGTAGCGACCGAGACTCCCTGACCCGCAGCTAGGAGCGTAGCGAGTAGTTGTGGGTAGGAAGCAAACTGCTTTGCTTCCGTCAGGGACCCGAAAGGCTTTTCTATGTTTTGTGAAGCAAAACCTGAAAAGTTGAAATTATTGGGTAAATAAGTAAAATGGAAGCTATGCTACAAGCACTATTCGACAACCTGACAGAAAAAGAGAAAAATGAGGCAATAGAAAATATCATTCAGCACGCGTCTCCAAGGCACGATTTTTTTCTTATGATGACACTTTCTGTTGCCATGGCGGCTTTCGGCATCATCCTAAACAGTGTCATTATTTTGATCGGTAGTATGCTTATCGCCCCCATCCTCTATCCCCTAATATCACTAGCTTTGGGGGTGATAACTTACGATGAAAAACTAATGGGGCGTTCTCTACTCACTCTTACAAAATCAACAATTCTATCTCTTATAGCGACTACAATTATTGGCTTTTTATTTGTATCAAATAAATCTGGGCTAACAATTCCCTTTTACATAAACGCCGGAAGCTCATCATCCCTTATGTACGCAATAGTTGCTGCCATTGCCGGGTTCGCAGCGGCATTTGCAACAACAAAGCCCTACCTAAATAGTACACTTCCCGGCGTGGCGATTTCTGTCGCTTTGGTTCCTCCACTTGCAACCATCGGCGTCGGCCTGTCACTCTGGAATTGGATTATTGTAAGCAATGCAATACTTTTATTTTTGGTAAACATAATCGGCATACTTTTTTCTGCAATGATTGTATTCTCACTAATGCGTTTTTCAGTCAAAAAACGTGTCACGCAAGAAGCCGTAAAACAGGAAGAAAAAATTATTGCGAAAGAAACATTTCAAAACACAAATTCTTAAAAATAGTACTTTTTATCCAAAAACATGCCTAAAAATACATGGTTTTTGACAGCTTTGCATATAAGCTAATTTAAGGATATGATTTGTATATTACAAAGCTTTATTTAATCAAGTAAAAATCTATGAAAAAAACAACAATTGCTATCGTAGTTATTATTATCATTATTGTCGGATATATTATTATTCGCAACCTATCAAACAATAATCCACAGAATTTAGACACAACATTAGATACGACCGAGCAAGTGGATAATCAAACAGCAACCACTACAAAAGAACAGACCGATAAAAGCCGAACCGTTATTGGCATGTCTGTAGAGGGACGAGATATCACAGCTTATCACTACGGCATAGGAGATACAGAAATTTTATTTGTCGGAGGTATACACGGCGGTTATGAATGGAATACCGTACTCACAGCTTATGGGTTGATGGATTATCTCACAACAAAACCGAGCGCCGTTCCTCAAAATGTAAAAGTGACGGTTATCCCAGTACTAAATCCAGACGGTCTAAATAAAACTATGGGTACTACAGGTCTTTTTACAAAAGCAGATGTACCAACAACACAAAGCCAAGTAATAGCTGGGCGCTTCAATGCAAACAAAGTTGATCTAAACCGTAACTTTGATTGTGACTGGCAAGCTACAGGCAAATGGCAGAATACCGACGTCAGCGGTGGGAGTAGCGCGTTTTCTGAACCTGAAAGCTTGGGAATAAAAAACTACATAGAAACCAATCAGCCAAAAGCAGTAGTTGTTTGGTACAGTGCAGCAAACGGCGTATTTGCTTCAAGTTGTCACAATGGAGTTTTACCTGAAACACAAACTATCACAAAGGTTTATTCTAATGCATCTGGATATCCAGCGTATCAGGAATTCAATTTCTATGAAATAACTGGTGATATGGTAAATTGGCTTGCAAAAAACAATATCCCCGCAATAAGTGTTCTTCTTTCTACTCACGATGACGCTGAGTGGAGCAAAAACCAAAAAGGTATTGATGCACTACTCGCACACTACGCTAAATAACAATGCAATTCCCTCTCAATAAGAAGATCGCTACAGCAATCATTATCATTGTTGCGCTTTGTGTAGGAATATTTGTATTTATTACATTACAAAACAAAAAAGCACCTACAACTCCTGCAAAAATCACTGAAGAAATAAATACAGTTTCAAAACGTACAGCTATCGGCACATCAGTGGAGGGACGAAACATAGACGCATACACATACGGAACAGGCAAAACACATATTGTATTTATCGGAGGTATGCACGGCGGTTATGAATGGAACAGTGTTCTCTTGGCGTACAAATTCATAGACTATATAGAAGTAAACCCTAAAATTATTCCCGAAAATTTGACTGTTACAGTAATACCCTCAGCGAACCCTGATGGTGTATATAAAGTTGTCGGCAAAGAAGGTCGTTTTTCAGCTACAAACCTTCCACCAAAAGAAGATACTGCAGTAGGACGTTTCAACGCAAACAAAGTAGATTTGAATCGCAACTTTGATTGCAACTGGAAACCTAAAAGTACATGGCAAAACAAAGTTGTGAGTGCTGGTACAAAAGCATTTTCAGAACCAGAAGCAGTAGCCATCAGAGATTTTGTTATGAAAAATAAGCCAGTGGCTGGTATATTTTGGCACAGTCAAGCAAATGCCGTATACGCTTCAGATTGCGACAACGGTATTCTTCCACAAACACTCGACATCATGAACGCTTATTCAAAAGCATCAGGATATGGAGCGGTCAAATCATTTGATGCATACCCCATAAGCGGAGATGCCGAAGGTTGGATGGCTTCAATAAACATTCCTGCAATAACTGTGGAACTTCAAACTCACGAAACAATTGAATGGGACAGAAATCTTGCCGGTATCAAAGCACTATTTGATTATTACAGCAAAGAATAAAAAGATTTTTTATTCTTCTCCTCCTCACATAAGCGAGATAGTTTCAAAACCCCCTCTATTTCAATAGTAGTAAAATATTTACTTTTAAAAATGTTGCGGAGCGCTTGGCGCGAGCATAACAAAAATACAGTAGTATTTTATGTGCCTTTTTAAATAAATATGTGAGCGATAGTTATACACAGTTTTTTTATTTTTGAGCTTGTAAATGTTTTTGGATATAGGATAATAAATGTAGTCAATGTAATATTTTTCCAAAAAAAAATTTGTAGAATGGTCGAAGAAAAATATTATACACTTTTTATAAGTCATATTTGATAAAAAAACTCCAATGGCTAAGAAAAAAGCAAAGAAGAAAGTAGCAAAAAGAAAAACAACAAAGAAAACGGTAAAGAAAACAACAAAGAGAAAAGCTACAAAGAAACGAAAATAGTCTTCGTCAAAAACTCCCGCCAACCGGCGGGAGTTTTTAGTTTATAAATAATATAAATATTATTAACCAAATCGCACGATATATATGTCCCCAAAGGGCAATATACCGTGCGGTTTTTTAGTATTAGCCATTTCCCATAGTATTTGCTATAATATATGGATTAGTATTATTAATAAATAATGTATCCGCCGTCGCTTAAGCTATGGCGAGACAAGTAAAAATATGGCAAAAACAAATTCTGCCTTCATGAAGCCGTTAAATGTGAGCCCTGAACTAGCCGCTGTAGTTGGCAAAGGACCACTACCTAGATCAGAGGTTGTTAAGAAACTTTGGGTTTATATCAAAGGAAAAAATCTTCAGGACCCAAAAAATAAGAGAAACATTGTAGCTGACGAAAATCTAAAGAAAGTATTTGGTGGAAAAGCCGTGGTAGACATGTTTGAAATGACAAAACTTGTTTCAAAACATCTTTCATAATCTTTTCTAAATAAGTTTCAGAACACAAAAACACCCTAAGTTTATCAAGGGGTGTTTTTGTTATTAGATAATTTGATATAATAAAACACAGAAATTGATGGCCTAATTCAAAACCCCAAGCCCGTCGCTAAACATTTTCTTATCTTTTTTAAATATATATTCAGAAATATGATATATAGTATAGGTGATAAAAAATGCAGCCAAAACATCTATAGAATAGTGCAAATGGCCTAAAAGCACGACTACACCAAAGAATACTGCTGAGAGTGTGAAAAATATCTTAAGGTATATATTTTTACCAAAAATAAGAGCCATCAAAAAAGGAAGTCCTGTGTGGGCAGAGAAAAATAAATCACCACCAAAAGTAAACTTCCCTATCAAATCTTCCGGATAGTTGATAAATATACGATCCGGAAATGGGCCGATATGTGTAAGTGTTATAAAAACTGACCGTATCAAGATAAAAAGGGCGATGCTCTTAAGAACAAAGGGTATTTTTTTGGGATCCATGAGACAGAGAACGGCAACTAATGCCCACAGCACCACCGGTCCATATACAAACACCTCATCGACGTCACGAGTGGGTATATTATCCAAAATAATATCGCTTACAGAATTACTCCCTTTTTTAGTAGCATAGGTCCCAGCATAAAAATTGACAACAAAAGTAAAAAGTAACAAAAGTACTCCAACTAAAACTGAAGCGAGAAACTTTTTATTGAAAAAGTATAATTTATATTTATTTATTAGTACAACCATAACTATCTTATATCTTTATAATCACCAGAGGCAGGTTTATGCCTAAAAATTTCCGAGAAGAAGTTTACTACATACAAAACCCCTGTTTTAAATAAACCTTGCCCAGCCAAACGCCTGCCCGAAGTATACATTAAAAAACCAGGCTTAAACTTTACTCTTCCAAACTCATGCGCACGTCTAGCTATATTGGTATCTTCTCCGTAAAACTCAATGGTCGTATCAAATCCATTCATTTTTACCAATATGTCCTTACGTATTGCAAAATTACCCCCTACTGCCATATATCCTATAACCCAGTACATTGGCATTGCTAAAATATACCAATATAAAAATTTTATCAAAAAACTCTGCCAAGATGGGATATCATAATATACATAAGGACCAGAAAGACAAGCAAGGTTTGGATTATTTTTAAATTCAGTAATCAATATATCAAACCAACCAGAGGGCATTTGAGTGTCAGCATCTATATAAGCAAGAACATCACCACGAGCCTCTTTGAAACCACGCTGTCGCGCTCTAGTAAGACCCTTCTTTTCTTCTAAAACGACCCGAACTCCTTTATACTTCTCCGCAATCTCTTGGGTGCGATCAGAACTAGCGTTATTGATAACAATAATTTCCAGTAGTTTATCCCCTGCATTTTTAATAGCATACTCCAAGCACATCCCGATATATTTTTCTTCGTTGTAAGCAGGAATGATTAAGCTAATTTTTGGATCGTTCATATTATTTTTGTGATGGCCTAAGGTTATCATTATATATATTTTCCCAAACATTGGCGATAGCACCTACAGATAATGTTTCTGCAAAAGATTTAGCACTTTTACCCAACTTTTCGCGAAAAGAAACGTCTTTTTCTAAAACAAGCAATGATTTCGCAAGTTCTTCCGCATTACCTGAAGTAAAGAGTAATCCACGATCAGAGGTGATGTATTCAGGCAAGGCGGCAGCACGAGCACCTATAACGGGTATTCCTACGGCCATAGCTTGCAACATACTCATACACTGACTTTCAGAAGTACTTGCCGTGGCAAAAACATCTGAAGCTTGAAAAATTTCGTATAATTTTTTCTTATTTTCACCCAAATAAGGGCCGAGAAACTTGACTCGCTTCTCCAAACCCGTCGCGCGAGATTCTTTTTCAAGAACACTCCTAAGTGCTCCCTGACCTACAATGACCAAACCTGCTTCTGGAACCTTCTTAGCAAAATCTAGGAAACCCTTAAACAAAGTTTCAACGCCTTTCTCAGCAGATATTCTTCCAGCGTGCAATACAGTAAATGCTGATAAACCCAACTCTTTTTTGAGAGCTTCGCGACTTTTTGAAAAGTTAGAAAAACCGGGGTCAATTGGATTTGAAACCGCAACCGCAGAAGTTTGCAGACCATTTTCACGCATGTCTTTAGCCAAAAAATTTGACGGTGTTGAAACGAGTGCGAGACGATTGTAATACCACTTTACATAACCCAAAGTAGCGCGATCCACAAGATTATTATGAATCGGACTATAACGCACGAACTCTTTAATAATCGTATGATTTGTGCCAATAATAGGGATATTTTTTATTCTAGCAAAAAGCAAAGCATCGAGACCGGGTCCAAAAAAACTATGGGTGTGAATAATATCAAATTTTTTACCACTTAGTCCGCGAAAGATATTCGGCAACACCAGACGCCCCTGCATTGTAGGTGTTGGATATTTAAACGATGGTAATCTATGTATTTTTACATTATCTCCAAGTTCCAATTCTTTATATTCAACTAAAGAAGTTTTGTAATCTTTTTTAGAATATTTCGGTACAAAATAATGTATTTCGTGTCCACGTCTTGCCAATTCTACTCCAGTCAAAAGTATACTATCAGCGATACCGCTAAGTTCTGGGTAAAAATTGTCTGCAAAAAAAGCGATTTTCATTATTCGTGTTCCATTTTAACAAGTTTCTTGCGGGCGTATTTTGATAAATGTATATAAACAAGTACAAAAACAACCACTAATCCCGCAATAACAAAAGCTCCGTATTCTATGTATTTAGAAGCAACTATATAAGAAGATCCCAAATAGTATCCTAAGACCATAATAATGCCATATTGAAACAAAGTGACAGGAATCGTATACGAAATAAACCTTTTAAAAGGCATTCTCACAAGACCGGCGCTTATTAAAAAGGGAGTGCTCAAACCATAAGCGAGTTTGGAGAAAAACATTGTTTTCCACCCATGATTTTGCCAAAGTTTTTCTACAAGCTCAAAATTATCTGAAATAACATCAAAACGAGAGCCGTATTTTTCTATAAATTTTTGCTTGTGGCCAAATCTACCAATATAATAATAAATTACATCAGGAACAAGATCTCCCAAGATCAAAACGCAATAAGCCGGAATAAACGCCAAATAACCAAGATAAACAAAAAAACCTACAACTAAAGCAATTATCGGACCCTCAAAAGCAGCGAGAGGAAAGAGTGCAAGATATTTATATTTCAAAATAATTAAAGATATTTGATCCATTTGTAGTTATTATTATAGCCCAAAATCAACAAAAACGCCCGATTTAGGACGTTTTTTTAACAAAAATACACTATATTGTAACTTATCTCCGTTTTTTCCTTTTTTTAGAACTATTCTTTGATTCTGATTTTAATCTTGGTTTTGGTTTATGAGCAGCAACTCTTATAAACTCAGTAAATAATGGATGTGGCTTAAGGGGGCGCGCCAAAAATTCCGGGTGAAATTGGGTGCCAAGGAAAAATGGGTGCATATCTCTGGGTAATTCTACAATCTCCATAAGAGTACGGTCTGGTGAGACACCCGAAAATACCATCCCAGCCTCTTCTAGCCTTTCAATATACTTGGGATTCACCTCATATCGATGACGATGCCTTTCACTAATCTTGTTTTCTCCATAAACTTCAAAGGCAATAGTATCTTTTTTAAGTACGGCTTTATATGCACCCAATCTCATACTTCCTCCATAATTACCGTCCTCAAGTTTTTTCTTTTGATCAGGCATTATATCTATTACAAGATTTTTACTAGAAGGATTTATCTCAAGAGTATTTGCATCTTTCAAACCCAAAACATTTCTAGCATATTCTATTATGGCAAGTTGCATTCCGTAACAAAGACCGAAATACGGAATCTTATTCTCTCTACAATGTTGTATAACCTTGATCTTTCCCTCAATACCAGTCTCCCCAAAACCACCGGGCACAATCACACCATCAAACGATTTCAATTCATCAACCTTCTCTGGATTATCTTCAAATGACTTTGATGAAAGCCATGTGAGCCTTGGATTTACCTCCAATGAGTAACAGGAGAACTTTATAGCTTCAATTATGGAAATATATGCATCGGAAAGAACAAAATCTCCAGTATCAAAATATTTTCCAACAACGGCAATGTTTAAATCATCTTTAGTATTTTTTGTACTATGAACAAAAGCTTTCCATGGAGCAAGACCGTCTTTTTTTGTTTTTGGTTTTAGATTGAGTTCATTTAAAATAATGTCGCCAATCTTATCCTTTTCAAAATTGATCGGAACATCATAAATACTTTCTATGTCTGGAGCAGATATCACACAGTCCGATTTCACATTACACCAAATCGCAATTTTCTCTTTACGTTTATGATCAAGGGCGACCGGACCACGGGCAATAATAATATTTGCCTGAACACCATAAGAGTTTAGCTGATGGACAGCATTCTGTGTCGGTTTTGTTTTCATTTCACCAATTGTCCCCGGTACAGGAAGATAGGAAACGAGGATAAACAATACATCTCCAGGATAACGCAAATTTATAGTACGAGCAGCCTCAATAAAAAGAATATTTTGATAATCTCCGACGGTTCCTCCAATTTCAATAAGTGAAATGTCTGAACTGTTTAAATCTGCCGCTTTGTGAATTCTTCTTGTAATTTCGTCAGTAATATGCGGAATAGCTTCAACACATTTTCCTTTATAACCCAAACTTCGCTCTTTCTCTATAACATACTTATAAACCATACCACTCGTAACATAGTCCTCAGACTTCATGTCTAAATCCATAAAACGCTCATAATTACCCATATCCTGATCACATTCCAAACCAGAATTAAGAACGTAAACCTCGCCATGCTCAGTAGGATTCATTGTACCAGCATCGGCGTTCAGATAAGGGTCTACTTTAATAGCGTTTACGTTAAAACCCTTAGATTGGAGAATTTTGCCGATTGAGGAGGCCGCTATACCCTTTCCGACCCCAGACATGACGCCACCGATCACAAATATGTATTTATGATTTTTCTTCTTCATTAAAGATACTATAATCGATTTATTTTAAACTGCAAGATATTTTCTCACCGCAAGATAACTTGACAAAGCACCAATACCTATACCTGAACTGATGACAATTAGAAAAATTTGACCAAAATTTGAGGTGTAATAACTGAAAATATTGAGGCCCAAATAAAGTTCAGTCGCTACCCGACTAAACCAAAAAGTGACTGGATAAAAAATGACGAGTGTGATGATACCGGAAATAAAACCGTAGACAGCTCCCCCAACCACAAATGGTCCGCGAATATAAAAGGCGCTTGCACCCACAAGTCTCATCACTGCGATCTCTTCACGTGATATATAAATCACCAGACGGATAGTATTGAAAGTAATGAGCACAGAAACAACAATAAAAATTAATGTAAATATAAAACCTAGACGATCTGCTGTATTTATGATACTAGAAAGAGTATCGATCGCTACTTTATTTTGAAAATAGTTAACTTTATCAATAATAGGAGCACCGGCGTTGGAAATAAAATTACCCTTTTGAAGAAAATTGGCAATACCCTCATACTGGGAAGGGTCCTTGGCTTTTATATTCAAAACTGCGCCAAGAGGATTGTCGGAAAGTTCATCTAGGGCCTGAAGTGTAAACTCATCATTTTTGTGCCTTTCCTTAAAATCACTCAGAGCTTGGTCGCGTGACACATAAGTAACTTTTTCTACCTCCAAAAGAGCTTCTACTGATTTTTTAAGTGACAAAATTTCATCTTCATTTGCACTTGTGACAAAATAAACGTTAACATCAACTTTATTTTTTACCTGATCAAGAGATGAGTTTAAAATTGCACTAAGAAATATAAGTCCACAGATTACAGAAAGTGTCACAACCATAACCAAGATAGACGAAAGAGACACGAAACCATTTCGTATGAAGCTAAAAAATCCTGACTTTAAAACTCTTTTTACATTAATCCAAAACATGATTTCAATAATATACTAATCTACGAATAAATCCCAATATACTAATGGATACTAATGTGACAAAACTTACATTTGTAACCATTCGTATCATTCGCACAAATTCGTATATTAGTATTATATACTATAAAACGTATTTCCCTTCATTATCATCGCGAACAATCTTGCCATTTTCCATCGAAATAACCCTTTTACCCAATGAATCTATCACCCCTTTATTGTGAGTGGTCAAAATAACCATTGTTCCCAAATCATTTATTTTTTTCAAAATTTGAATGATTTCATATGTATTTAGTGGGTCGAGATTACCGGTCGGCTCATCGGCAATCACGATATCTGGTTGATTTACAATTGCCCGTGCGATAGCAACACGCTGTTTTTCTCCACCAGAAAGCTCGTGCGGAAAACTCCACGTTTTTTTTGCAAGATCCACAAGTTCTAAAACATGAGGCACATCAGATTGTATCTCATCGTCCGTTCTCCCAGCAGCTTCCATCGCAAAAGCAATGTTCTCAAAAACAGTTTTGTATGGGAGTAATCTGAAATCTTGAAAAACAATTCCAATACGTCTTCTTAGTGTGTTTATTGTCTTTCTATTAAGAGAATGGACGTCCGTAGATTCAAGAAAAACCTTACCAGAAGTTGGTTTTTCTTCGGCAAGAAGCATTTTTAGAAGAGTGGTTTTTCCAGCCCCAGATTGACCAACAATTGAGACAAATTCGCGAGGTGGTATCGAAAAAGTTACTTCTTCCAAAGCTACAGAATCATCCGAATAGACCTTAGAAACTTTATCAAAATAAATCATTATTTTCTTGGCGAGCAGAGCGAGGTTAGAAAATAATGACCCCGCACCTATTTCACCTTTAGTTTAAATTAAAATCCTAAAAGAATTACTTTTTAAAGTATACCAAAATAAACTAGCGCACGATAGTCTTTAAATAGGTGTCGCGGGTCTCTTGGCCACAATAATTTATATCCCCTTTTCGGCTTCGATAAACTCGTCTAAATCACCATCAAGTACCCCATCAACATCTCTCACCTCCACATCCGTTCTATGATCTTTAACCATCTTATACGGATGTGTAACATATGAACGTATCTGATTACCCCACTCTATCTGAGTTGTTTTACTTACATACATTCCTTTTTCTTTACTTTTTCTTTCATCCTCCATAATCCTATAGAGCTTACCTTTGAGCATAGTAATAGCGCGTTCTTTGTTCTGAGCCTGTGACCGCTCTGTTTCCACGTGTACGGCTATGTTTGTAGGGATATGCACCACCCTCACCGCAGTTTCGCGCTTATTGACATTCTGCCCACCTGGACCGCTTGAACGAGAGAGTTCTATCTTTAAATCTGCTGGTAAAATTTCAATATCGCCTTCATTTGTTTTCTTGAAATCTGGAATTACTTCAACCATAGAAAAAGAAGTGTGACGGAGTTGTTTTGCATTAAAAGGGGAAATGCGAACCAAACGATGGACCCCCGATTCATTTTTTAATGTTCCATAGGCATTTTTACCCTCAATTTCAATAGTTATATTTCTATAACCACCGTGATCATTTTCGTTTCGATGGATAACGTTATATGACCAATTTTTCTTGGCAATATATTTTTCATACATCAGAAAAAGCATCCCAGAAAAATCTTCAGCATCATCACCGCCCGCACCAGAAAAAATTGTCATGATAGCATTACCTCTGTCATACTTCCCTACACCGGCAATTTCTGCTTTCAAGTCGGCAATCTCTTTAATCACCGCCTGAGCCTTATTTTTATCAGCCCAAAAATCCGACGCGGACATTTGCGCTTCAAGTTCTATTATTTTCTTTTGTTTTTCTTCGTTCATATATTTTAATTATACCTGAGCCGAAGGTGGGAATCGGACCCACGTTTCTACTTTACGAAAGTAGCGTTCTACCACTGAACTATATCGGCTTGATTTTTGCTAACAAACGACCTTCTTCAGTCCTTTTGCTTGGAGCCCTATTTCTCCTTCCATTTCCTCGATTCAATCCAGAATATGTTGGAGTCAAAGAGTCACAATTTGGACAAATTAATCTTAAGTTATCTTCAATATTATTTCGCCAATTACCATCGATATGGTCAGCAACTAACGGTACTAGCCCTGTTTTACTATTTACTTCTGACCAACCACACAGACAACATCTATTGCCATACTTCTCACGTAAATAAATTTTTATAGAAGTGGAAACAATCCCCAAACTTTGTAACCCACTAATTTTCCCCTCTTTCCATTTTTTTATAAACAAATGACGTTGATATTTAATTTGACACTTGTTACTGCAGTATTTATTTCTAGCACGAGGTGTTTCTTTTCCACACATTAGACACTTCTCTCGATTCATTCTTGGTAATGACATACTCCAATTATATAAATAACATCAACCACTGTCAAATTTAAACATGGTTGCAAATTATAACATTACTTAAATTAATCGCGGAGCCGTTGTCCGGGATTGAACCGGAGACCTCGTCATTCATTTGTACCTTTATTTAACCAATTTTGGCTTATAAAAGGATTAGACTGTATCTTATGCATACCTTTTAGGTTTAGCATCCCTTGTCAGTCGTTCGAGCGCCTAAGGCGCTACGGTCTTATCCACATGTGTGGACTTTAACCGTTATTCGGGCTTCATCAATTTGTTTCCAAAATGAAGGGCAATAAATTTTACCAATGACGTGCTCTACCAACTGAGCTACAACGGCTTTAATTTTAATTTCAAAAATCTTCTTCCTGCAGCAGTTTTTAAATAAACTTCTCTTGATCTTGCTTCTGCAAAATTACTATACTTTTCAGTGTATACAACAACTAAATCCCCCATTCTACTTGTTGTTTTAGTATACCCTAACCTATGTTCTTTCAAACAACGAAAGTAATACTATTACATTTGTTGTTTAGTTTCAATTTATATAATTAGTTCATTTATCTGCGGGAAAACGATCTTTGTCTCTTTCCATTACTTTATCAAAACTTCTTTTGATAGCCTTATCCAAATCTATATTATTTGAGTTTGCAAAACAAATCAGAGTATACAAAACATCACCAATCTCATCTTCAAAATCCTGTGGTGCCTCAGTCTCCTTTTTCTTTTTTGGACCAAATTCGTGATTGACCAGACGCGCCAATTCTCCAACCTCTTCCATAAGACGCACCATTATCTCGTGCGGTTTCCAATAGGGCCACTTTTTATCTGTAAACCATTTATCCAACTCATTTTGTCGATCTTTTATACTCATATAATAAATCTATAAAAAATATTACTACCTGTGTATTTCAGTATCATCAAAAAACCAATGCTTGGGTAAGAAGTGTTTCCAGAAATTAGGGTGGTCCACTATAATTTCACTGACAAAAGCAAAAGGAATAGCAACAATAGCGGCGGTAGCAAGATACCTCCACTCAAATGCTCCATCTGTTGCTAAGGTAATAGCAATTAGATCTTCAGCAACACCAAAAAAACCCCTATAACAAAAAATTCAATTAAACGAATTTTATATCTATGTTTCATTTTTTCATTCTATCAAAAAACCACCTCGATTAAAAGGCGGTTTTTTGATTCTGCGCGGTCGACCGGACTTGAACCGGCAACCTCTCCCGTGACAGGGGAGTGCTCTAACCAGTTGAGCTACGACCGCATTCTTCTAAAATGAACACAAGCTTTTTTATATTGAAAACTACCCACGGCTTGTAGAGGATATTATACATAATATCAACCAATTTCAAAGCCTAAAAATTGTGTCGAGGGTGGGGTATTTTTCATTACATGAACGGTACAGGTTTCGTATCGTACGCTTCGCCAAAGGCGAATGCGCCGATAAACTCAACCTTTTCAATCCCCACCTGAAAGCATTCGCTTTCTCTCTCCACTTTGTGTCGAGGGTGGGGATTGAACCCACGACCGCAGCTTTATGAGTGCTGTGCTCTACCACTGAGCTACCCCGACATATATTGGTAAAATTATCCACAATTTTAGTCATTTTGCAATGTTATTTCAAACAAAAACCTCGCTCTGGGCGAGGTTTTTGTTTTTAATTGTTGCGGGGCTAGGAATTGCACCCAGGCCTGAAGGTTATGAGCCTTCCGAGATACTACTTCTCCACCCCGCTACCAAACACCATATACCAATTTACACGTTTTGTCGAGCAGCTTAGCTCAATATACCGAGGTCTACCCTAGGTATATTCCTAAATAAAGTAGAACTCTCTAAAAACACTAGCGTACAACTCTATTACTCTTCTAGCCTCACGTTGAGTAATCAAAAAGTCACCACCTTCGTGTGCAATAGAGTTTCTGATCTTATGTGCCTCCCATGCATTATCGATTGTAGTAAAATCGCTTTTTTCAATAGTCTTCAATTTATCACCGATGCTTTCCCCCCTATACCCCATTTTATCAAGGAGTTCTTCCAAAATAATATCTGATTCAAGAATAGCCAGACGCCAATCGTTGGGATTCTCAGAATTTATATGATCAGACACCCTTATCCATTTTTGATTTACTACTTCTTCTTGTTGTGCGGTGGCCTGCGGAGCATTTAGAGTTTTATTTCTTTCCTTGACAATTTTAGTCAGACGCCAGAGTGAATAAATAATACCAATGAGGAATAGCGCTGACAAACCAAATGAAAAAATAATCAAATAAGGTAAAGCCGCCCACAGGAATGAAGTTGCAGAATTTTCAGTAGAAAAAAAGGTTTGAAGATATTGCGACAACCAACTCAATCTTTGACCAAAAAAACTAGCGACGATAAATACAAAAACTAAAATGGCCAATAATTCAATTGGACCAGCAAGTTTTGGACCATCGGTACTCTTTTTTTTATCTTTGAAATCTTTTTTATCTGCCATATATTTATCATCTAGTATATCACTATATCTGTTCACCGAGAAAATCTTTCCCTGCCATAAACAAAAGATCCTCTCGTGAATGTGGTGCCATAATTTGAATACCCAATGGTAGTTTATTGCCCCCAACCTCCGAAAATCCTGATGGTATAGATATAGCGGGAATACCGACAATATTTGCAGTTACCGTAAAAATATCTGCCAAATACATTTGCAAAGGATCTGCAGTTTTTTCTCCAATTTTGAAAGCCGGAGTTGGAGAAGTCGGGGTAAGAACCAAATCAACATCTTTCCATGCTTTCTGGAAATCCTCAGTAATAAGTTTTCGCACAATCTGAGCTTTATTATAGTAAGCATCATAATATCCAGCCGATAAAACGTAAGTTCCTAAGAGAATTCTTCTACGCACTTCTTTTCCAAATCCTTCACCGCGAGTAGCAAAATAATCACCGATTAAATCCTTACCCTCCTTATGTAGACCATACTTCACACCATCAAACCGTGAAAGGTTTGAGGAAACTTCAGCAAAGTTAAGAATGTAATAAACTGACAGAGAGTGCTCCACGTTAGGCAAGTTAATGTCTTTTACCTCATAGCCAAGGCCTTGAAAATGTTTTACTGACTTATTAAAGTTTTCTAGAACTTCTTTATCGATACCGTCTTGCTCCACAAGATGTCTGGGCACACCAACAACAAGCTTGTCACCCTTTTTATTTTTCCTCGGCACGCCGGAGCCTTTGGCGGAGGAGGCTCTATTTTTGTACTCATCTTCAGAAATAGAGGTAGTATCAAGGTGGTCTTTACCGGAAATAACATTAAAAATAATTTCAGAATCAGCAACTGTCTTGGTAATAGGTCCTATTTGATCAAAAGAAGAAACGGCGGCAATAAGTCCAGAACGAGAAACCGCACCGTATGTAGGCTTGAGTCCAACGACCCCACAAAATGAGGACGGCTGTCGTATTGACCCACCCGTATCAGACCCCAAGGCGGCCAAGGTTTCATTCACTGACACAGCAGCAGCTGACCCACCAGACGTTCCACCAGGCACCCTTGAAAAGTCGTGAGGATTTCTTGTCGGACCGAAAGCCGAGTTTTCGGTCGAACCACCCAAAGCAAACTCGTCCATGTTTGTACGTCCCAAAAATACAACCCCTTCGTCCTTCAATTTTTTTATAACAGTAGCATCATAGGTCGCTTTGTGCTCTTCTAGTATTTTTGACGCAGCAGAAACCTTACGCCCTTTTATGAGAATGTTGTCTTTGATAGCAAAAGGAATACCTGTAAGCAAAGTCCCCTTACCAGCTTTTATAATTTCATCTGCCTTTTTTGCTTGTTCTAAAACATCAGAAAAAACTTCAAGATAAGCGTGTATATCTTTGTCCTTTTTTTCAATATTTGAAAGATAAGACTCCGCCAATTCTTGTGCAGAAAAATCACCATTTTTTAGATGTTCGTGAGCTTTTTTGATTGTCAGCGTTTTAAGGTCGATTATAGGCATGTTATAAGATTTTTTTAACTTTCAAATATGATCCTTCTCTCTCTGGTGCCTCGTCCAACAAAATCTCCGTATACGCACCAGATTCATGAGGTTTTTCATCTTCTCTGAATACATTATGTAAAACAGGAATCTCTTTTTTGTCCGAAAAACTACCGGCTGACGCTTCTTGAATCTGCCCAACATACGACAAGATAGACTCAATTTCTTTTTGAAATTCTTCTATTTCAGCTTCTTCCATCTCTATTCGAGACAACTCCGCTAATTTTTTTATATCCTTAATTTCTATCATGAATATCACTCATATTACCTTATTTTCCTAACATTTTCACGAATTCGTTTTCTGTGAGAATTTTCACACCAAGCTCCTTGGCCTTTTCAAACTTTGAGCCTGGACTTTCTCCAACCAGCACAAAAGATGTCGCACTAGACACAGAACCAGAAACACCTCCTCCACGTTTGCGGATTTCTTCTTTTGCTTCGTCCCGAGACATGGTACCAAGAGTACCAGTGAGAACAAAAGTTTTGCCAGCAAAAGTAGATACACTCTTGCTATCAGTTTTTACGGTATCAATTTTTACCCCCCCCAACAATTTCTCCAACATTTTCTGGTTGGCTTTTTCGGCGAACCATCGAGTGATTTCACCCGCAATCACAGGACCAACCCCATTCATCCCCTCAAGCTCCTCAAAAGGTGCCGACCTAAACTTATCAAAAGTCTTGAAGTGTTTTTCCAAATCAATAGCTGTTTCCTCGCCCACCTGAGATATTGACAAAGCGACAATAAACCTTGACATGGTTACCTTTTTTGCCTTGTCAATAGATGTCAATAGGTTGTCAATAGACTTTTCTGCGAAACGAGGCAGATTGTCAAGATCCCCTCTTTTTAGAGAAAAGATGTCTGGGTATGAAGAAATAACATTATGAGCTAAAAGAAGGTCAATAACCTTTGGACCAAGGCCATCAATATCAAAAGCTTTTTTGGAAACAAAATGATAGAGCTTTCTTTTCTGTTGAGCAACAGAATTTTTGTAAACACAACGATAAGCGGCTTGACCCGGAATCCGCTCGATAGAACCATCACCACCACACGCCTCTACATATTTTGGAAATTCAAATTTTTTCTCTTTACCTGTCCGCATTTCCGTTAAAACTTTTACAATATCCGGAATAACATCTCCTGCTTTTTGTAAAATAACCGTGTCACCAACACGCACATCCAATCGCCTGATTTCATCTTCATTGTGAAGTGTAGCTCTAGATACTGTAGAACCGGCTACCAGAACAGGTCTTAGATGGGCCACTGGGGTAAGCACGCCTGTGCGACCTATTTGCAAAGTAATATCCTCCACCACAGTAGTCACTTGTTCTGCTGGAAATTTGAAAGCAATAGCAAAACGTGGAGATTTGCCGGTAAAACCCAAAGCTCTTTGGTAATCTTGACGATTTACCTTTATAACTACCCCATCAATCAAATAATCTTCTCTAGGTGCATATTTCTTCCATTTCTCCCAATAAGCAACTATGTCTTCCACACTTTTAGCGTGAAAAAAGTTGTTATTTACCTTGAAACCGAGGTCTTTCAAATAATTCAACTCTTCAACTTGAGTTTTTGGTTCAGAATCTTTCTGTAAAAAATCGAGATCATAAACAAAATTATCAAGCCGACGAGAGGCCGCCACTTTTGAATCAAGCTGGCGAAGTCCACCTGCAGCCGCATTTCGTGAATTGGCAAACAAAAACCCTTCCTTCTCAGCGCGTTCGGAATTTAGTTTTTTCAAATTCGACTTTGAAAGCCACACTTCACCAACCACGATTACGTCTACTGGTTTGGTGAGTTTTAAAGGAACAGCTTCAATTGTTTTTACATTCGAAGTAACATCTTCCCCAACCTTTCCATCACCACGCGTAGATGCACGCACCAAAAGCCCTTCTTCATACTCAAGAATAATTTTCAAACCATCAATTTTTAGTTCGCAAACATATTCCGGTACAATATCCTCGCCAATTTCCGCTTTCAAAACTTTTCTAACCCTTTCATCAAAAGCTCTGATATCTTCTGGCGAAAAAGCATCGCCAAGCGACCATTGCACGACCTTATGCACAACTTTGTTGAAACCTTTCAGTGGTTTACCTGCGACTCTTTGCGATGGAGAATCTGACGTTATTAATTTAGGATATTTTCCCTCTATTTCTACCAGCTCACGCTTCAAAGAGTCCAGTGCCTCCGGTGAAATCTCCTCTTTGTCTAAAACATGATACAGATAGCGATGATGCTCAATCGTTTTTTTGAGCTTTTCTAGTCTTTCTGTAATTTCTCGCGGAATATTATCTGCCATATAGAATTAATAGATATTGTATTTTACCTCAATAGCCCTTTCGAGTTTTCTTTGATTTGTAGTGTCACCTATCGCCGTGTTATACCCCCTAGACTCGATCACAGTATTTTTGGACGCATTAATATCTTTTGTCACCCTAACATGAACATACGAATTATTTGTCACCGGAAATTCAAAATCATTTTTCACAGATGTTTGGGTTATATTTGTTTTAGTAACTGACATATTATTATTCCCACATTGAATCGTGGTGGGCGTGATAGGCCATGTACTCGTGGCAAAAACATGTTGATCGTACTTTTTCTGGTCCCAATACAAAGCACATTCTATCCCACTATTTGATGCAAAAAAGGCAATCTGTGATTCTCTTCCAGTGGTAGAAAGTATTATCTCTTTCAAAGCTATATTTGAAATAGCCAAACCAACCAAAAGCAACAAACCTGTTATGGTAATAGCAATAAAAAGGGTGAACCCGCCCACAAATTTTTTGTTCGCTTTTTGCGAGAACATAAAATCCCATCTAGACTTAATATATTTATTGCAATACAAGACAAAGCTTTGTAGACGGGCAGGCCCTCCCATAAACTTCTTGTTTGATTTATATGTCTTTTTTTCTTTCATAAAAAATTATTGCCAATTTAAAATATACTCAGTGACTACAAAAGATTTGCTGAAAGCACCCTTACTCCAAGAAATTGTAACGGAAACCTTTAATTCATCATCATTGTTTGTGCCACCAATATTTACTACTCTTGTAAACGGCGTCAGCGCCCAACCAGGATCATAACCGTACAAACCTTTGACTGAGTCTTGTCTCAAAATACAGTTGTCCAAACCCACAACACAAGAAGTCACAGCGGCACCAATACTGGATTTTCTGGTGTCTATCCCGCAACCAGAAGTAGAGGAACACTGGGATATCAAACTATCATGAAAAGGTGTCCAGTAATTACCTCCGTCATTCCAAGCCAAAAGTCCAGTGTTATCTCTTTGATTTTTTATATATTCGATCGCGTCTTGGGCAAGGTAAAAAGCTGTGATTTGTTCTTTGGCAAAAATTGAATTCGAAAGGCCTTTTGCGGCAATGCCCAACATGGTAGTAATAGCGACAATCAAAATAGAGATCGCAACGAGAGTTTCCACCAAAGTAAACCCATGCACAAAACTTTTTTTAGTTTTACGAGAAAAAATAAAATCCCAGTAGAGCTTTATATTTAAAAAACAATTCAATACAATATTTTGTGCGTGGGTAAACCCG
>JABMOB010000022.1 GCA_013204345.1 Parcubacteria group bacterium
AAATTTTTAATTTATTTTTAATTCAATATATTGAAATACTACGATATATCGTAGTATTTTGTTCGATATATCGAACAAAATCATTAATTGTTGCTTTCATCCCCGCACGCAAGTAATGAAGCCCACAAAAAACCCCGCAGGCTACTGGGGGGAGGACGTCATTTTTACACAAATAATTATTAACTAATATTTTTTATAAATAAAAAAGAGAGCTGGTCAGGCTCCCTTTGGATATTTTTTTGACCTATTTGGTTTTCACTTTGACGAATGATCCGCCATCGCTTGGGCAAGTCGCCCCCATTCATTCTTGGGTTTCCAAACGACATTGCCGGCCTTGATATCGTCAACCACCTCCGGATCATCCTGGTCATATTGTTCAATCGGCTTGCGCACGAGCGAAATGACAGGCAAATCCAGACCGCAACGCGGACTGAACATTCCACCAACCAAAAGTGACCGATTGAGGAAACAGAGAATACCTGCAACTGAAGCACCGACGCTTTCAATGAGTTCGACAAGTTTGGCGGTGGTGCTAAAGTTGTTACAAACATCCTCAACAATCCACCAAACATCACCCTTGTATGGTTCGTGGCGCGAGAAGACGAGTTCGGAAACTTCACGCGAACTGTCCGTTGCCACAGCAGTAATTTTCTTTTCCGGAAAAATATACTGCTTGCCGAATATAATTGTCATGGCCGTTGCAAGTGCCTTACCACCTTCAGGAGCGCCACAAAATCCGGTGCCCCGCGTTATCGTTCTGTACAAACCACGATTGGTGGCCTCAAGAGGAATATGCTTGGCACAATGTTCCAAGACCCACCCGTATCTTTCAGCCATAGCAAAATTGACGTAAACATCACCGACGAATTGGCGACCTTGATCATCACGTCCAGCATAACCAACCAGGGGTCCGAGACGTTCACCTTTTGGGCCTTTGGGACATGCATAATAACCATCGCACCTTGCTAGCAAATCAAGAAATGACTCTCCTTTTCTTGGAGTAATCGTCTTCATATTTCTTAGCTCCTTTTTTGCTAAAGTTTTTATATGGGGAATACAGGTCTGTAACGGCCCACTTTGTCGTTGAGTTCAGTCAACTTTACCAAAGCGGTAGGACCAACATTATCCTCGCCCTCGGAGGCAAAAATGATATCTCGAGAAGAGTTGATGATGACACCGCCACCTTTGCTATCTAAACCATTTTTCATGACATCTTCCACTGTCCCCCCTTGTTTACCTACACCCGGGACAAGTAATGGAATTTCATCGCCAACGAGAATCCTCACCCGTCGTAAAGCCTCCTTAGCTGTACCGCCAACCACCAAAGCGCAGTTTTTATTTTTGTTCCAGCGTCTGGAAACAAGCAAAGCCACGATTTGGTAGTACGGAATGAGAATGTGATCCATATCAACAACCTGCCAACCAAGTTCTTCTTGGTAATTCGCAGGATACCCACCAGGAAAAAATTCGTTCAATTCCGAGAGGGTTATCAAAGTTGGGCGATCCTGCATTTCGGCTGCACCGGGATTTGACGTTCGGCAAAGAATGATGATCCCTTTGTCTTTGTGAACAAGAAACGGATCAAGAGACTCCCCACCAAAATACGGATTCACCGTCACTGCGTCAGCCCTGTATCTCTCAAACGCTTCAACGACGTAGCCGTTGTTGGTATTACCAATGTCCGCACGTTTGACATCGAGAATAACAGGAATCTTGGCGTTCAGGTCGTGGATTATTTCAATCGTCCGACATAAAGCGTGATCACCGTCTTCACTGTGTGCATAAAATGCACCGTTCAGCTTGAAAGCACCGACTTGATTTATCAAATATTCAATCAAAGCTAAATTGAAGGCAATTTGTTGAGTTCCAGATAGTCTTTCCCGTCGAAAAGTCAACGGAATCTTCTGGACATCGCTGTCCAATCCAACACAAATCGAAAAACCTTGTCTTTCCCTCTCGCGAAGCATTTCCATGAAAGTTGGCATACGATCCCTTTCAAATATCTAAAACCAGTGTAAATGAACACAAAATGAGCCTAATACCACAAGTATCAAGCCCAAAATTCTATTTCTACTCAAAAACTAACCTAAAATAGGAGAAAAATCAACCGGGATCACCACTATCGAATTTCTTCAACACGCTCCTTCAAATATGAAATAAATTCGTTTGAGAAATTTAGTATAAACTTGAGTGGAGTTTCTACCACAAAATCGAGTAGGAATACAACAAAATTAATTGCAGAAAACGACTGACTCAACCATCGTCCGGCGTTTACTATCGGCAAGGCCAAAACATTCCCAATAGTTCCCCAAGCACCACCCTCTTTTATAACACGCCACCTTTTCGCATTGTGTCTAATTCGAAAAGCAAAATAACTAACAAGCGTGAGGAAAAGAATAAAGAACATCATACTCACAATATTGAAATGGAGGATGCTTAGAACAGCGATAATTCCCCAGAACACTAGGACGATAAAGATAAGGTAAAAGAAAGTAAAAATGTAACTCAACCTATTGTATAAAGTAAGGGTCCTTACTTTTAGCTTTCGGAATTCACCGCTATAAACAACATCGTGTATACCAGAAACAACCGCTTTAGTATTATCCTCTCCCAAAGTTTTTATATGACGAGTGAAAGCAAAAAGAAGAGCTGGTGGGAATATGATATTTATACTCAAAGCCAAAGTATTTATAGCGTGTAAGAAATATGATTCATATGGCATTTCTATCAAAAGAGCGAGTATAACTTTTGTGAAAAAAAGATAAATAACAGCACGCAATCCGCTAGATTTGATACGTTCATTCTCTTTTATATATTTTTTCTCCAGAAATGATTTTACATAATTATCGAGCAAAGCTTCGTTTTCCAAAATTCTTCCAGACTCTGGCCCGTATTGTTGAACCAATTCTCTAATTATCAAAAAATAAACCATTTCATTTTTCAACCTTCTAGCCAACTGCCACTGAAGTGGGTTTTTTATAACAGCTTCTATATGATGAATAACTGGGACAATATTTTCGGCGATATTTTTGACTTCATTTTCTGAAATCTCAAGCCAATTTGGCACGAACATAAGCCAAAGAGTATACATCAACATTTCATCATCAAAACCAAGAAGATTACGACGGCAAGCACAATACAATTGCAAATTCACCTCACTTTCCGGCAAAGTTTGGTCTATTTCAATATTACCCCTAACCCTTTCATAAGAAGTCTGTATGACCGCATCGTCTATAAGATAGCGGTAAGTATCTAAATGACGGTCAATTTCACTTGCGGTGAGACTAAGAATTTTTTTATTGAAACTTGAGTTTTGTCCAACAAGTTTTTTCAGTTCAAGAAATTTGGCTACTGTTTTATCAATCGCTTCAACCGCATTTTCGGTAAGATGCGTTTGCGGTATATACTGACTACTCACAAGCTCCGTCACCAAAGAGAGGCCTATTTTCTGTTTTTGTTCAATAATTATTTTTCTGCGCAAAATTCGCTCGATAGCACTTCGGCGAATAGTATGTTCCTCCTTATAATCAACAAGGTAACGAACCTTTTCGTAAAAGTTGGTTGCTTTGCTTATAAGTTGGTTCACCTCAAAAGGCATCTCGGTTCCACCCTGAGATTCTCCTGCTTTTATATTAGATATTTTTTTGACAAATTCCTGAATTGGTCCTGAAAGCATGGAATATAGTATAGCAGATTTTGAGGTAAAAGTACACCAAACTTTAGATAAAGACGAATCGCAAAAATACGAAAAATGGCCTATTAAAAACCTATAATGTCCTTACACTACAAGAGACACCAGAAAACTGATGCCTCCTAAGTATAATCTATTAGGATTAGATTATTTTCGTGACAACTTGTTTATAGTGATCAAAAGGTAGAGAGCAGCCAAACCTACGAGGATGAAGATAATTTTAGCCAATACTTCCCCTAAACTTGAAACAACATCTGTACCAAATAAACCAATGATTCCCCAGTTTAATCCACCGATGATAACAAGGATAACTGAAACCCAGTCAAGGGTTGAAAGCTTATTCATATATAATTAAGTTAGTGAAATTACGACACATTAGGTTAGACCTAAACAGGTCTTAAGTAACATTTAATAACATAGGATGAAAGATCATCATTATTATCGACCTGCTATAAGTATACCACAAAAAAACAAGACTGACTGTGGATAAAGTCAAAAGACAAAGAAGATGCTATACTGCCGATATGGCTATCAAAAAAACTTTAGAAAAAGAACCTTATCCTATGCGAATCAACAAATATTTGGCTCTGCAGGGCCATTCTACGCGACGTGGAGCAGATGAATTGATAAAAGAGCATCGTGTTATGATAAACGGCACTCTTGCCGTTCTTGGTGATAAGGTAGAGGAAGACGATGAGGTGGAGGTAAAACAATCTAAAAAGAAACTCGCCGCATACAAATATCTAGCTTTCAACAAACCCAAAGAAGTCATAACCCACTCTCCACAAAAGGGAGAGAAAGATATCGCCTCGATTATTCCTTTCAAGGATGTTTTTCCAGTTGGTAGGTTGGATAAAGATTCCCATGGTTTAATTATTTTGAGCAACGACGGCAGAATAACAGACCGTCTTTTAAACCCCAAACACTCTCACGAAAAAGAATATGTTGTAAGAACACTTCACAAACTTCGAAATAATTTTAAAGAAAAAATGGAGGCTGGGGTGAAAATAGAAGATTCTGTTACAAAACCATGCAAAATTAGAGTTGTAAATGAGAATATTTTTGAAATTACCCTAACTGAAGGCAAAAAACATCAAATAAAAAGGATGTGTGTAGCTCTATTCAACGAAGTCACCGACCTAAAACGCATAAGAATTATGAATATCCAACTTGGTAACCTAGGATCAGGTCAATATCGAGAGATAACCGGCGAAGAACTGCAGACTTTTCTAAAAAGCTTAGGGTTGTAATTGACAAACCTGAATATAGATAAAATTAATTATCGATTTTTTTATATCCGAGCTCTTTTAGCCTAGGTTCGATATCTGCATATTTTTTTCCACAAAGCATTCCACCAGCAAATGTTTTATCTTGAGTTATATCTACTAAGCAGAAATCAGGCATTTTAAAATTGTTTTTATCCTCGACTTTTTCAAACTCAAAGTCCACAAGGACAAGACCTGCGAGGTCTTCTTGAAAAACACCGATCTCAGCATTTCTGCCAGAATAATTATAATTATATCTAATTTTATTGACTCGCTTCCCTTTCACACTAACAAGCGCCCTAAACTCTTCTTCTCTCAATTTTATAGTGTGCTCACTCTGTTCAGATGAATCCGTCCTGTTTATCGGTTCCTTTTTTGTAATTTCATAAACATCACCCTTTTTTCTGATACGCAAAAATGGATGCGTTTCTTCTTGTGGTATATAAATATCTATAATTTCCTTATGCGGAAAATTCTCTAGCCCTTCCGGCATTTTTTTAGCTAAATATGTTTTTTCAAATTCAATTTCTATCATAAGATGATCAAATTACAGCCTCACCAAAAGCCTCGTCGTCAGCATCTTTGTCGGCATCAACTTTTGTGGCATGAATACGCCCATCGATATGGTTCGCTGGGGCATAAACCGTATAAACCTTGAGTGATTCACTACCGGTATTTATAAAATTATGTTTTGTACCAGGGGTGACCACAGCAACATCCCCCGCGTTTATAATACTTTCCTTACCATCTAAAATAGCTTTTCCACTACCACTGAGAAAGAATAGAGTCTGTTCCACATGAGGATGTATCTCCTCTCCTATCTCCCCGCCCGGAGGAATATCCATCGCTACAAGCTGACTTCGCCCACCGGTAAAAAGCACCTTTCTAAAATTTGTATTCTCTTTTGTTTCTTCGATTATATTGGTTATGTATGACATATTTATAATTATACATAAATAAATATAAAAATGCCCAGAACCTCGTTAGGTCTGGGCATTGTGAAATCGAACTTCTTACTTCAACATCTTACTCAGCTACAGGTGAGGTCTTTTCGTCGTTAGAAGACGTACCCACTGATCCGATCATACTCGCAAGAGCTGACGGATCCAATTTGAGCGCCTTGAAAAGCTCGTCAGCAGAAATACCACGTGCCTTCAACTGAGCAAAAACTCCGGCAACAATTTGAGGCACGAGACCTCCCATCTGTGCCAAACCCTTTCCAGTAGTGTCCCCACCACCGAGATCAGTGATGTTGACAGAACCAATCTTAGCAACACCTTCGCCGATAGGCTCAAACATTGCCTTGAGAGACTTCTCGAGAGCATCACCGCCCTTGTCAAATAGACTGGGAAGACGATCGAGAATGAGAATGAGTTTACCTTGTTCAGACAGCTTTTGGAGAGCCTCTGCAAGCTTGTCTGTACCCAAAGCTTCACCCAAAAGCATTTCTCGCTTACCGGTAGCTTGAGCGAGAAGCAACTTCTCCTCACCATCAGCCTCAGCCATCTTACTGGCACGAATACCTTCGGCTTGGGCAAGTAACTTCGCTTTTTCGCCTTCGGCTTTAGCGATAAGTTGTGCTTTGTCACCTTCAGCCTGAGCTGTAAGAATCTTCTGATTGGCTTCAGCCTCAGCACCAGCAGTGAGTTTTCGCTGTTCCGCCTGACCTTGTCCTTGTTGAATCAAAGCATTCTTCTCACCTTCTGCGGTGATACGCAAGGTCTCAGCCCCAAGCATAGCAACACTCTTGTCTGCTTCGGCTTTGATAACCACAGCGCGACGACTTGCTTCCGCATCGGTAATTACCGTAGCTTGAAGTTCCTTTTCCCTACGAGACGCTTCCATGACTTGAACTTCAGCTTGTGCTTCTTTTTCCGCCTCATCACGTTTTGCCTGAAGAACCTTCAGGTTTGTTTCCTGTTCAGTTCTCGCAATATCAAACGCCATTTCAGCAATCGCACGTTTCGATTCAGTTTGCTGCTTAAACTGAGCAATTTGGATATCACGTTGCTTCTGAGCATCAGCGATCAAAGCATCGTTAGCAGCCGCCACCTGAGCGGCATCTTTTCTGGCGTTACTGGTTTTAATCGCTGTTTCTTTTTCAGCTTCGGCAACAGCGATCTGAGCATCGCGCATGGTTTGTGCGATCTGCTGTTTACCCAACGCTTCAATGAACCCGTGCTCATCACGAACGTCTTGAATTACAAGACTGATGAGTTGAATACCAATACGTTTGCATTCCGGAGCAGATTCGTTGACCACTTGCTCATTGAGTTGCTGGCGCTGACGAAGGAGTTGGTCAACTGTAAGGTTGCCGACAATAGAGCGAACATGCCCCTTCAGGATATTCTGGATAAACGTCGACCTTTCTTGGTCGTCTTTATCCAAAAAGTTCCCGACTGCATTAGCCAAGTCTTCTTGGGCGGGAGAAAGTCGACAAGTAGCAATACCTTTGATATTTACACCAACATTGTCTTTGTTGGGGATATTGTTTTCACTCACCTCAACCTGAAAAGCTGCCACATTAACTCTCTCAACCTTTTCAAAGATAGGTATGAGAATCTTGCCGCCACCTTGGAGGATAAAAAACCCTCGTTTCTGAACAGCACCAGTGGAATCCTTGTACTTGTAGGTACGACCCGAGAAAACCGCGATCTCATTTGGCCCTACCTTGATATAACGCGAGGCCACAGCTTTGAAAGCGAGAAAAATACCAACCACAACCATAAGTGTCGCAATCGGCCAAACAATCATCGAGAAGCTGACCGCCGCCTCAGCAAGTTGAAACATGTATTGCATAGAAATATTTCCTTCCAGAATTGGTTAGAGTGTTCGTGTGCAGAAAAAATAGCTTTTCAATTTCAGACGGCTTCTACCAACAAGGTATCACCGTCAGCTGAAACAACCTTTACTGGCCGACCGATAGCAATTTCACTCCCTTTAAGAGAACGCGCGAGACGAGTAACAGATTGTTGGTTAACCACAAGAGAAACTTCACCGATACCTCTTAGTGGAATCCGTGTGACAACATGACCGCGCGAACCAGCAATATTCACATTCGTAATAAGTGAATTACATTGTTGGCTGTACATCAAGCGCAACATAAGAAGCGCCAAGACAGCAACAACAGCCGCGCCAACAATCGCTACAATAGTAGAGATTACAGGACTAGCTCCTTGCGTGGTAGCAATGGCACCAGAAGCACCAAAGGCTAACAAGAAAATCGCGAGAATTTTTGGAGAAAAGAAACTCACCGTTGAGTGATCTCCTCCACTATCTCCGTCGCCGTCAGCATCACCATCAACGTCATGATCAAAATGAGCATCAGCATCATCTCCTCCACTGAAAACTGAAGTTAGCAGAAGAAATAGAAAACCACCAAAAGCCAGACATGAAAAAACCACCAGCTGCACCGATAAAGACACCCCTGCAAAAAATTCATTCATAGCACTATCTCCTTTTGCCTTTTTGGGCATGTTTGTTGAAGATTTGACAGAAAACAAACTACGTTTTTACTTGAGTTGTTATGATTATTTTGACTTAGATTTCAAAGCCAAATTTTCCTTTTTCACACATTTTGCTGAAGTTTTTATATTAGAAGTTCTTATCAAAGAACCCTTTGCAATCATATTTTCTGTATAGAAATATACATAAATATAAATTTTTGTCAATAGGTTTTGATTTTCACACATGTCCACAGATTGTATGTATCGCCTCGTGCCCTCGGCGAGGTGATTTTTTTATCCTAGTTTTTTAAGTCGTAAATTAAACTCCTTTATTTATACATCCAACACAAGTCGTTTGTTTATCGCGAGTCTTTATATATTTTGCTCCACATTTACATACCAAAATCTCTGTACGAGATGGTTTTGATATCCATTTTCCATCTTTTTGAAAATGTTTTTTGGAAATCTGCGAAATATTTGATTTAGTATTAAATTTTTTGATGGATTTTACTTTGTTCATATTATTAAATGAAAGTAAGGGCTTTACCTTTTTTATTAGCGCGACCGGTACGACCAATTCGATGGACATAATCATCATACGTCGCTGGAATATCAAAATTTATAACATGACTTACATCAGCGATATCAAGACCACGAGCGGCGACATCAGTAGCAACCAAAACTTGGATATGGCTATCTTTAAATAGTTTCAAAGATCTTTGACGATTGCCGTGAGTCTTATTACCATGGATAGATTCCGCTTTGAATCCCCTTTCCGCCAACATTTTTGAAAGTTTTTCAACTCCATGTTTTGTCTTACCAAAAATAAGAACTTTGCTAAATTCTTTTTGCTTCAATAGGTCATGAAGAACGTCCAATTTACTTCCGCCTTTTGGCACTTTTACAACATCCTGATCAACGGTTTTTGCTGTGTCGCTTGTTTTGACGGAAATTCTCACTGGTTCACGTAGAAATTCTTTGATAAGTTTTTCTATCTCTGATGAAAGTGTGGCTGAAAAGAAAAGTGTCTGCCTATCTTTCTGCATTCCGGCCATAAGAAAACGCATATCAGCAATAAATCCCATATCAAGCATCCTGTCTGCTTCGTCCAAAACAATATTTTTGAAAAAAGAAAGATGAATAACTTTTCGCTCAATAAGATCCTTGAGACGTCCGGGGGTACCAATAACAAAGTTATTGTGATATCGCAGGTCTCTGATTTGTAGGCCAATATTCGCACCTCCAACGCAACAAACAGAAAAGATTTTCATTCCTTTTGTAAAACCTTTTAATTCTTGTTCAATCTGAATAGCGAGTTCGCGAGTAGGAACAACAATCAGAATATTTTCTTTTCTATTGTGTAAAACTTTATTTATAAGAGGAATGAGAAAAGCGGCTGTTTTACCAGTACCAGTGTTTGCAATACCAACCACATCTGTCTCCTTCAAAATATGAGGAATAGCCCGGTCTTGAATCGGTGTTGGCAAAACATAACCCTTGGCAACAATTGCTTGTTTTAGTTCCGGCAAAAGATTAAATTCGTGAAATTTGTGTTCAGGAACAAAGTGTTCTACCTCTTCAGTAATAATAGCTTTGTTTATAAATTTAGACGGATCAATATAATCGCCCTTTGGACCACCGCGCCGTGGTGCTCCACGACCACCACCAAAACGACTACCCCCACCTGATGATGGACGTCCGCGACCAAAACGCGAGGGTTTATATCCCGAACCGGCTGAAGGTCCACTCCTAGATGAGAATGGTTTTCTACCACTGCTATGAGATGATTTGTTATACATATATTCGAGTCCTTTTTAGGACTCGTCCTGAGCCCATCGAAGGATACTAAACTTGCTTACGCAAGTAAGGAACCAGCTATAAAGCGAGGGTTCCATAACCTCTAGTCTTTAGAATAATGATGCGACTAGGCAGTCTCGAGAGGTTTTAGATAATTTAGATAAAAACCGATGAGATTTAGTTACCTATCAAGTATATACTAAAAGCTATATATTGTCAAATATCACTAAATATTCTTCTAAAAAGCTAAGTAGACAATATTTGACAATAAAACCAAAATATGCTAGTATAAAAAAGGTGGCTTAGTTAAAAGCCAATTTTTAGTACATTCACTTTCACACTCGAAAAGAAGGAGACTCCAGTATGAGTACCGCGACGTTTTATCTGTTGGTCATTGTTGGGACCATTGCGTTGTTTCTTTTGTCAGACAAAATCATCGAGAAAATATTATCCGACGATAAACCCGAGAACGACAATGACGACACGAGCGACGCAGACGACACGAGCGCACACGGTGAGTCGATGAAGACCGTAAAACTTTATGACTCAGTGGCCATCTGGCCGAACGACGTGGCGCCGGATGAGAACCTGACCGGAAACAAAGTTCTGTGCATCACGAAAAGGGGTAGACGCCTGATTTACGTGGTGGTACATCATGAGCCTAGCAAACGCGTACTTGTGCGTCGAGCCGGTCACCCGAATGCGACACCTTTCTGGCGACGAGTCATCGTCGCCTGAACATAACCACGTTCAAAAAACAAAACCCTAACGACTGAGTTCGTTGGGGTTTTCATATTTACCCGCCCAAATCCCTATTCATATCGCAACGCTTCCATAGGACTCTTTTTTGAAGCCTGACGAGCTGGATACAAACCAAAAATAAGACCGATGGAAGCAGAAACAACAATCCCGATAATAGCTGCGGAATATGGAAAACTAAATTGCCAAGCAAGACCTGAAAAACGAACAATGAGAATAGAAATGATATAAGAAAACAAAGACCCAAGAAATATACCGATAACTCCACCGACACCGGTAAGAGTCACCGCCTCTAACAAAAACTGAAACATAATATCTTTATCCTTTGCACCAATAGCTTTACGCAATCCAATTTCACGCGTTCTTTCTGTTACGGACACCAACATAATATTCATTATCCCCACACCACCGACAATAAGAGAGATGGCGGCTACTGCCAAAAGAAAGAAAGTGAAAGCATCAGTTATCACGGTAATACGATCCGCTAAATCTACTTGAGTTTCAATAGTAAAATCATCCTTTTCTGTGTCAGTAATATTATGGTTGGCACGAAGAGTAGCAGCTATGTCATTTACTGTACGATCAATATTTTTACTATCGTCAGCTTGGGCAATAATACGATTAAAATATTTTATACCTAAAATAAATTGTTGCATTGTTGAATATGGGATAGCTACAGACTGATCAAAATTTATAAATGCAGATTGACCTTTTTCACCAATAACTCCCACAACTACAAATGTATGATTTTTAATCTTTATACGTTTTCCTATCGGATCAGCATCGCCAAAAAGTTCTGTCTTCGTTTTTGAACCGATAACCGCAACTTTTGCCAAGCCACGAACATCTTCCGCTGTAAAAAAATTTCCCTGTTCGGTAGTCACATCAAATATTTCCTGTGCTTCTGGCGACATACCATAAAGAGTCAGACGATAAGTTTGGTCCTTATAAAAACCGGTCTCCGAGGTGGTCAGGATGGGTGTGGCATTTGCAAGAGTCGGTACATTTATTTTTTTCTGAAGAGCTTCCAAATCTCTGCTTTTTAATGAGTTATTATAAAAAGAAGCCGCCACATCTGAAGGGCCATTGATCTGTCTTCCCGGAACGATCGCAATTGACCTTGACCCAAGCCCTTGAATCTGTGCCAAAATCAAATTCTGAGCCCCATTACCCAAAGACATCACCATAATAATAGCAGTAATACCAATAACAATACCCAAAATTGTCAGAAACGATCTGGATTTATTTGTAGTAAGACCTGTAGTGGCTGTTTTTAAGCTATGTTTGAAATTCATATTATTTTCTTTTTATTTTAAATATTCATCATCTGGCGTAAGTCTATTCTCTACCCTCTTATCGCTATCTATAGCACCGTCCATCAAATGAATAACCCTTTCGGCATGTTCAGCTGTAGATGTTTCGTGAGTAATTAAAATAACGGTCTTACCTTGTTCTTCGTTTAATTTTTGAATTATCTGCATCACGTTTTTACCAGATTTAGAATCAAGATTACCCGTCGGCTCATCGGCAAAAATAATTTGCGGATTATTTACCAAAGCCCTAGCAATAGCCACGCGTTGTTTTTCTCCACCAGAAAGTTCTGAGGGCTCATGCCCCATACGAGCCCCAAGACCAACAGACTCCACGGCTTTGCGGGCGATAGAATCCCACTCTGATTCTGGCACCTTGGAATAAACTAAAGGTAATTTCACATTTTCTAGAACCGTGGTGCGGGGCAAAAGATTGAAAGCCTGAAAAACAAAACCTATTTTTTCATTTCTGATATCCGCCAATTCATCCTGGCTAAAACTTCCGATATCACGTCCGTCAAAAATATACGAACCAGAAGAGGGAATATCCAAAAGACCAAGAACGTGAAGAAGCGTTGATTTACCACTACCCGAAGGCCCCATAATAGCCACGAATTCCCCTTTCTTTATAGAAAAACTAGCATCTTTGAGCGCGACGGTTTCTGTTTTACCATCGTGATAAACTTTGGTGAGATTTTTAGTTTCAATAACATTCATATCAGCGAATTAGCGAAACCTTATTTAGCAAAAGTGACAACCTCGGTGTCAGTCAAAAGACCACTCACGATTTCAACCAATCCACTTGATCCTTTTAGACCTATTACTACTGGAATTTCTTTAAAAGTTTTACGGTCTGAATTTGGAATTCTTACAAATGCTTGCCCTTCTACATCGATTACAGCACGAAATGGAATAGCTACAACATTACTTTTTGAGGCTGTAACAATGTCAACGTTCGCCGTCATACCAGATCGCACCCGGTCATCTTTTTTATCAAACTGCAGTGTGATTTTATAAGTTGGCACACCTTCCACGATCGTTTCAGCCGGATCAATCAAAACAACTGAGGCAAGAAAAACTACTCCGTCACCATAAGCATCCAGAGTAATAGAAGATTTATTACCAATAGCAATTCTTGTGATATCAGTTTCAGGTACATTTACCTCCACCTTAAATAACTCGTCCCCGATCACAGAAAAACTAGCCTGACCAGCACTTACAAGATCTCCCACCTGAGGATCAATCCTAGTAACAATACCAGAGAAAGGAGCTGTTAGAATAGATTTATTGTATTGAGCTTGATAATTGAGTACATCTGCTTTTGCTTGCTCAACTTTTGCCTTGAGAGCGTTTGTACTTTTGGGAGTAGCCGAATCAAGGGAGTTTTCTGCTGAAGTAATAACAGAAAGAGAGGAACTTAAATCTACATTGGCTGTGTTTATGGTAGAAAGATAAGAATCGATAGTGCTTTGAGGAAGATTGCTACTACGTGACACATCAAAAACAATAGAAGAAAGAGTACTCAAAAAAGTCTTGACCGTTGATAAATAATTATCAACTCGGCTAATTTGCATTGCTACATTTTCTCCAAAAACATTACTATCTAAATCAATTTTCCACTGATTCAAAGCTTCGCCAACAAGGATTCTCTGATTCTCTACATTTTTTGAAACATTATAAGTAGAAGTGTTTATGTTGATTGTTGGATTTGCAGATGTGGCGTTATTAAAAAATGTGTCTGTTTGGTTTAATATGATATCTCGTATATTACTATACGAACTCCTGATAGCGTCCGTAAGATTCTTTTTAGCACTAACGTAGGCAATGCCTGTATCAGTGAGACTATCTTCAAGATTTGCTTCGGCGACAGCTAAGTTTGCCTTTGCCCCAGCGAGAGAGGCAAGGGTCTGATTATCTTCAAGTGACGCAATGAGCTGACCCCGATAGACATGATCCCCCACCTTTACCGGAATAGAAGAAACAATCCCCCCCTTTTCAAAACCAGTATCAGCTTTCTGAAAAGGAGCCACCTTACCGGTAACACTAACCATCTCGGTGACTGTCGCCGTAACAGATTTGGTAGTTTCCAAAGCAGTTTTACCCCCACGAGAACGTAGAGCCACAATGGCAATGATAACTACCAAAATAACAATTCCACCAACCACAAATTTATTTTTAAGATATTTCATCTCTTTTTTAAAATCATAACACTATTAAGAATTACTCTTAATATTAGCACGAATGCGCAATATTTCTAAACGAGAAACCTAAAAAGAGGACTGTCTTTTTTTAAGATTTCATATTTAAGTCCAATATTGTCCATCTTTTTTAGTAATGGTTTAAGGTCTTTTTTGTCTATAAGCTCAACACCCACTAACGCTGGCCCAGTTTCTTTATTACTTTTTTTCATATACTCAAACAAAGTAATGTCATCATTTGAGCCAAGTACATTGTCCAGATAATCACGGAGAGCTCCCGGTCTTTGTGAGAACTCAATTACAAAATAATGCTTCAACCCTCTATAAACCAAACTTCTATTCATAATTTACGGATATCGACTAATGTCGTTGTTTCCACCACTTACTACGCACACAACTGTTTTGCCTCGTATTTCATTTTTCAAACTATCAAGTGAAGCCGTGGAAAGAGCTCCGGCCGGCTCCGCAATCACACCGTCGCTTTGGTAGAGAGAAATCATTTCTTCACAAACTTTCCCTTCAGGAACAAGAAGCATCTTATCCAAAAGTTTTTTTGCAACTTCAAACGTGAGCCTTCCAACAGTTTTAACGGCGGCACCATCTACAAACTTATCTACCTTTCCCAATGTAACAACCTTTCCGGCCTTAAACGACTGAAGCATTGAAGGAGCTCCGGCCGGCTCAACTCCGATAATTTCCGTTTCGTGACTCTTTGATTTTATGTACATCCCCAAGCCAGCCAAAAGACCTCCGCCACCAACTGGAATGACAACATAATCCGGCTTTTCTTCCAATTGATCTAAAATCTCAAGACCAACCGTCCCCTGCCCAGCCATTACATAAGCATCATCAAATGGATGAACAAAAATTTTCCGAGCTCTATTGCAATACTTTTTGGCATAAAAATAGGACTCATCGAAAGTATCCCCAATAAGCTCTAGAGTCACCCACTTACCTCCCAAAACTCTCACACGCTCTACTTTTTGCTTTGGAGTATTTTTAGGCATATATATATGACCTTTTACTTTCAATTTTTCACAACTAAAAGCAACCCCCTGAGCATGATTCCCCGCACTGGCGCAAACAACACCGCGCTTTTTTTCTTTACTATCTAGAAGAGAAATTTTATTATAAGCACCACGAAGTTTGTATGACCTAACAAGTTGAAGATCCTCTCGTTTCAGATAAACTTTCGCTTTATACTTTTCTGATAATCTTTTGTTAAATTGAAGGGGTGTTAAGAACACTACATTTTTTAGTCGACCATAAGCTTCTTCGACCAACTTGACTGATAATTTATTTTTCATTTTATTGATTAATTAGCTGATAAAAGCACTCAACCCAAACCCCAAAGGTCATACGGACTCGCGCTTCGCCAAGCGAAGGACGTGCCTATTCGGCACCCGCACTCACCCTAGATTGGGGCTGGGTTAATATTTGCTAGCCACAATTTATGCCTACAGATAAATCGTGGGCAAATATTAAAAAACCAGCCCCGGTGAAGGGCTGATTTGTATCTACTTTTTATTACTTAAAACTAGACGCAAATAAAGCCTCCACCAGAGAGCTGGATAATAATGATAGAAATCATATTTGGCTGGTGAAAACTGTTCGCTTTCATATTAATAACACTATCATATATATAAAAATGCACCAGTATATAACTTAATAGCACAATCTTATAAATATAGTATACTTGCCGTGTAAACGGTTCTTTACCCAAGCACTTTGAAAATTCAAAAACAAATAACAATCAAGCAAATTGGAGCAAAATATGTCAAACAAAATGGAAAAAGGTCAAACAGTCATCGTCATCGGAGCAAGTGGCGGAATCGGCAGAGTATTGTCGCGAGAATTTTTGAAAGCTGGGGTAAATGCTACTCTTTCAGCACGTACTAAAGAAAAACTAGACACACTTCAAGTGAGCCTAGGGTCTGAAAACACTTTAGTTGTACCAGCTGATGCCACAAATCCCGATGATGTCCTGCGAGTTTTCACTGAAACAAAGAAAAAATTCGGTACTGTAGATGGTATCGTGATCTCAGCTGGAACATGGAAACAACTCGACATCACAGCTTCTACACAAGAAGCTTTGGATTTAGCTGAAAATCATTTCCGTTCTATTTTCCTCCCGAGTTTTGTGACTGGTTTCGTGGCTCAAAGGTTCTTTCGGGAACAAGGCCGTGGGATTATTTTCAATATTTCCTCTCATGCAGGATTAAGACCGGAACTTGAAGGAAATCTCACTTATGGACCGATGAAAGCCGCCTCACACCAGTTTACCCTTGCTCTAAAAAACGAGCTGAAAGGCACTGGTATACAAGTGGTAGATATTGCGCCGGCAATCGTGAACACAGATGAAGCCGTCGGCATACTTGATACGGAAGACAAGCGAACTCGAGCTGTCCAGCCGGAAGCAATCGCGAGGTGGATTATTGACGAGTTCAATAATCCAAATATCGTGCCGACTAAACTTTTTAAAAGCGACATCACTCTTTAGTATTTACGTGTAGTATTGTTTGTTTAAATGAGTAACACAAAACCGCCCTAAGTTTGTTGATGGGCGGTTTTTTATTACTTGGCAAAAAATTTATAAAAAAACCTCCAAAAGATAAGCGCGAACGCTTGCCTTTTGGAGGTCTCAAACTTACAAAACAGAACTGACTAACTCTGCCATTTTTTGCGATACTTTTCGGCGTATTCATGAAGCCGAAGACGCAAGTTCACTAAGGCCTTTTTGGCATCGGCACGAAGATGAGGCTCTAGGGTGCGATAGCGCCTAAGAGCTTTGGCAAAATACTTCCTGCGAAGCTTCGCCAGTTTTTTTAGACGCTTATCCGAACCACCTCGAATCTTAACTACTCGACGATGAAATCTTTCCGCGATAGTTTCAACTTTTTGTGGATACTTATGAGCCGAAACTGTCGCCTTGGTAATTTTCTTGAAATGCTCAAGTTTGACCGCCTGTGTGACAGCTTCTGACAAATTCCATGGCGAGGTCAAAACCGTGCCAAACATAAATTTGGCGAATTGCCAATTTGGTTTCCTGATCAGATTCCTGTAGAACACAACCGCAGTCGCGTGAACCCAGTTACCATTGATCTTACCCATCTTGGGATGCTTTCCACGACGCCTCCTCAAAGTCCAGCATCGCGCGAAATAATTCTTCGGAGAAAAAAGCCTACGAAGCAAATCAACGTAACCATCAATCAGGAACTTCTCATCGAGCTTTGGAACGAAGTTCAGCTTGAACCTGTGTGTATTATCACCCGAAGAGTTACTAATTATTCTGCCCTCTTTGGTCAAATCAGTAAAGAGATCAGAACCCTCAAGTGCCATCAAAAGTCCGGGCATAGGAATGACGATACCGTTCTCCTGAATAAACTGGAACAAATCGCCAAAAACAGTCACCGAATCCAAATCGCTTCCGACAATAAACCCTGCACTGACTTCAAATCCAGACTCTTGTAGAATCCGGACTTTTTCGCCGAGATCTCCTCGATTTTGACCTTTGTTCATTTTAAGCAAGACTTCTAGACTGGTCGACTCAATACCAACAAAAACATCTTTGAAGCCTGCCAAAACCATCATCTTCCGAATGTCTCGCATATTCTCATTGGCCAAATCGATACTAGCCTCCGTGAAAAACGAGAATGGATAACCGTGTTTTTTTTGCCATTCGATTAGAACCGCCAAAAACTTGCGAACCTGATTTCTGTTACCGATGAAGTTGTCATCAACAATAAAAATCGAGCCTCGCCAGCCAGTAATTCGAATCGTATCCAACTCCGCGATCATTTGCTCCGGCGTTTTCACCCGAGATTCATGACCGTTGAGTTTGGTTACAATACAGAAATTACAATTAAACGGACAGCCTCGTGAATACTGAATAGCGAGCGATGAATAAAGAAAAATCTTGAGCCTATCCCAACGAGGAATAGGGGTCGTGGTGATATCTGGCTTACATTCTTTATTCAAGGAAACGGTCACGCGAGAAAGCAGAGATTCTTCACTGTAAATCTTCTCAGCTTTCCCGGCGAGAAAATCTTCGACAAAAGGAGCGAGTGTCATCTCAGCTTCGCCGAGCACCAGATGATCCGCTCCCATCGCAAGTACTTCATCGGGACACATAGTCGCGTAAGGACCTCCTACCACGACTTTTTTCCCTAATCGTTTAACTCGGGCAATAACTTCGCGCAAAGAATCTTTCTGGACAACCATTGCCGAGAACATCACTACATCTGCCTTTTCGATATCTTCATCAGTAAGTGGCTCGACATTCATATCAACAATAGGCATTACATCAAATATGTCGACAGAGAGCATCGCTGCCAATGTTGCAAGGCCAGTTGGAGGCATTGTTGCTTTGAGATTCATGAGCAAGACAGCTTCCTCGAAACTCCAAAAAGATGGAGGGAATTCGGGAAAAACCATCAAAACCTTGATTCGGTGTTGCAGTTTCATCATTTTATTTCCTATTCTGTAATGTTTTGTTTTGTGAAAGAACTCCGTTTTTAAGTCTAGCACAAATAAATTTGACCGCATTCTTTTTGGATGTTATCCACAAAAATAGACGGCAAAGGGTTTACAACGAGATCTCATGTGTTAGACTCAGAACATTATCAGTTAACGATAAATAAAATGGACGACAATACACAAACACCAAATCCTGCACCAACATCAGATGAACAAACAGCAGCAGCGCCAGCAGTAGAAGAAACTACGGCTCCTGCAGAAGCAGAAGAAGCATCAGCTCCCACTGCATCACCTGAGCAGACAGCATAGTTATAAAAACACCACTCACGAACTGAGTGGTGTTTTTTAATAAAACTTATTTCTAAATTAAATTAGTCTTTTTTATTCTCATCCCGAAACCCCCACTGAAAGCGAGGCCTCTCCCCAGTTTTATAAGAAATTGAAATCATTAGTACAACAGCTAAAATAATTTTTGCAAAAAACCACGCTAATTCTCCGTCAACTGGTTCTGGTCTAGAACTTAGGCTTATACCGCTATACAAAACGAAAATAATAAAAACCAAAACAACCACCCAACCCTGCCATTTAGCCGGAGTCCAACCCCAACCATATAATTTTCTTTTGAACCAATAACCGTTTGGATTATCCTTCAAATACGCAATGTATCGAGAAAATATATTCATGTTTTTATATTAATTCTTTTAATAATCCCAAAGCTCTTTCCATCATGTAATCCCCAACTTCACCCCAATCAAAATACTTTTTATAATCCTTCGGTTCGATAAGTTTAATTTCTGTTATTTCACCTCCGTCAGGGTCAGACACAAACGGTCCGTAAGGTTCCACCAAACAAACTGATCTGGTTTGAATAGTAGTTTTAGTAGGTTCAAATACTTCTTGATAACCAATTATTCTTTGTTTCAAAACTTTCATATTAGTTTCTTCTTTGATTTCTCTTCTTACCGCACCTTCTACGCTCTCACCTTTTTCTACAGCGCCACCTGGCGGAGTCCAATACCCTTTCTTTTCAGAATAAACTAAAACTAATTTACCACTACAAAAACAATAAGCATGAACTCCGTCTACTTTTTTATTCTTTATTTCATCGACACTACCTAGATCTCTGTACGTATAAGGAATAGTGCCCATCTTCCTAGTTTTCATCATTGACCTTATCTCCCTTTTCATAAATCTAAAGATAGCACGAGAAATGGTTTTTAAGAATGTTCCAAAGTCTTATTTTAGAACACCTATTATTTTATATTATCTACAAAATTATTGATGTCCTTGAAAGAGGTTAGAATGATTACTTTATTTTTGTAAGGAGCAAGAATATCTATATGTGTTGGTTTACCTTTTTTATAACTCAGACCATATTTTTTATAAAAAACGTGCCGCATTAAATAAAGTGTGTTTTTAAAACTTTCATCTTTTCTCTTGAAATGTCTTTTAAAAAGAATCCACCATTGAGAAAATATATTTTTGTATTTTAGATAAATGATGACATCAGATGAATCCATACCATCCGCCAACAACCACTGGGTAGTTCCTTCTACAATCCACTTATCTTCTTTATAAATCTTCCTAATTTCACCCAAAGCGTATTCCTTGTTTCTTGGTTTTGTAAATTTTACCTCATAATAAAAATCATCTGTAGAATAATGTTTAATTCCCAGTTTTTTAGAAAGATTATTGGCCAATGTTGTTTTTCCTCGGCCAGCATCGCCAATAATAATTATTTTTATCATAGGTCTCATTTATTTTTATTAAAACAAATTGTATAATCCCCTAGGTCTACCCTAGGGGATTGTTTGTGGTGTGTAATGTTTAATATTTGCTCTGCAGGTAAGTAATTGCGTGTCTGAATTTATTCATTGGGAGAATCAAAACGAGCGCATGTAAATCATCAATGGCCTTTGGACCAATTGATATAGCCTCTTGCATAGCTTCAACAAAAACCTTAAAAGATGTGTATAAAACTTCTTGTATTTGATATAGTTTTTCTTGGATTATATTCTTCAGTCCTACATTATCCGTCTTATCATGGATAGTATTTAATATTTTTATTGTGTATTCACAAATATGAAAAAATTTTCCTTTATATAAATCTGGAAGCTGGTCGTAACTCAAATCTCTCAAAGCATCGAGTTGATCTGCTGGAATTGGTTTATCTCTTAAGCTTTTAACATTTTCATCAAAATCTGCGATAAACTCTTCGTGGATACTACTAGCAATCTCTGAAGGATCGAGGGACGCCAGATAATTTGTAAACTTAATAACGTCAACTGAAGCATCAAAATTGTCTGATTCTTCAGCAATCTTAGCGTATTCTTCAATTTTACCCTTCACGATATCTGGTCCATATTTAAAGTATACAGAGGCATCTAAAATATTATGTAACCTTTCATGTTTATACACATCTGAATTCTCTACAGAACCAGTACTTCCAGGAAGTATTTGTGATTTTGCACCCTCGGGATAACATATAAATACTGAGTGTGGCCAATATGCCGCGGCTTGTGATGATGGCCATGCCTTGTCACGCACCACCACTTCTATATCAAAAGGATGTTTGTATACTTTAGCAATATCCTCTTCCTTCATTTCATTCCAGTATCGAGAGATTCTATTAATAAATGTTTTCTTTACTGAATTATCATCTTCGTTAATAATGTTCTCGTGTTTAGTTTTTAATTCGCGAACAGAGATTTTTAACTGGTAAACAAACTTGAAATTATCCCTCTCTAATAAACCCTCGTTTTCTTTATAAATCTCTTCTATTTGAGATTCTAGGTTACTTAGAGCTTTGGGGTTATTCTTTAATGCATCGGCAATATATAAATCATGCATTTCAGTATGTAGAGCATCGATCTTGAGTTGAATCTTACAGTAAGCTTCAAAATCAACCTGCTGATCTGGTGAGATATGAGAATCTAATTGAGAATCGAATTCTTCTAATTGAGATAATGTTTTATCTACAGTGTCATCCGTAGCCCCATCGAGGATGTGTTGAAAATAAAGAAGTGTTTCGATTTTGGTTCCCATGTTTTCCAACAATTCTTTTTTCCTATTCTCTGATTCTCTTATTGGTGTTGATTGATTGTACTTTTCCATAAAATATTTATTGATTTTCAGAATAAACCCCAAGATCCTTAGGAAAATTAATAGTTTTTGTCTTTTTGCTCCGGATCAAATCCCCCGTTAAGAATAAACCTAGTTTTCATATATTTTTTATAACTTACTTACAAACCTTACCAACTTTGGAGAAGACTCTCTTTTAAGAAACTCCTCTTTTGTGAGCCATTCAAACTGGTCGTGTTCATAGCTAAGAGTAACGTTATCAGAAACAGCTTTTGCTGTATACCCAATACCTACCCAATATTCTCCTTTTTTGTTATAAGTGCCAACTACATCAAAAATCTGTAGATCAGTGATATCAATTCCAACTTCTTCTTTAACTTCCCTAAATATATTCTCTTCCAAATCTTCGCCTTCCTCCACCTCCCCTCCAGTAAAGTCCCACGTCAAAGGCCGACTTGGATCAGTTTTTGACCGACGAATGGCCAGAAATTTTCCTCCCTTATTAAAGATAATGACTTTTTGCGAAACAAACATGATTGTGTGGGTTTAATTATAGCAAAATTGGATTTTATTATACTTACCAAGATCTACCTTTGGGGTTGTCTTTAATTATTATAAATTTGCTACATACTGGTCGATTTCTCTTCGAGATCTTAGTATGACTGTCTTTGATCGATATAGTTTAAGGAAATTATTGATCTTCAAGGTTTTAGTGCTTTCGCGCCCAATCATCTCCAAAAAGAATGCTAAATCTCTCCAGAAAGTTACTTCCTCGTGCCTCTTGCTACGATTAATAACACGCCAAGTATGATTTAACATTCTACGCCACAACGGTATGTTTAGGAAAATTACAATATCAGCCCGCTCGGCAATCTCCGGTTGAATTCTAGAATAAAATCCGTCTGACACCCACGATTCTTTTTGTATTGCCTCAAGTACTTTTTCCCTAACACGAGCGTGGGTTTGTTCAGGATTTGGAGTAGTTTGGCTATTAACCCCACCTCCATTTTCAAGCCAAAAACGGTCAATGTGAATGTGCGGTATCTGCTTTTTTTCTGCAATTTTCTCTGCCAGGGTGGTTTTTCCACTTCCTGGTAACCCTAGAATTGTTATCCGCATAGAGGTATTTTATCAGAGATTTAGAAATTTGATATCACCAAGGTCTACCCTAGGGAGACTGTCCAACGGAATGATGTAAATTTTAGATAACAAAAGTCATCTAAATTTCCATTACTGGCTATGTGGTACGATATTGGAGCTTATTTTACCAAGTAAAAAGCTGGTCTACATATAAATACAACCAGCTTGTGTAATGCGGCCTCTCCTTGGGCTACAGCCATCGTCTTCCTCTGTAAGGTTAACCGACTCAAAACCGGACTAAACCGTTGCACCTCGGTCCTTTCTCGGAGAGACCGCATTACTTTTAGTAAGATATTATGCATAAAAATATGTCAAGTGCTGACCGTCTCGAGCTAGAACCGTGGTTGGCATTGCCCTGTAATGCCATTTTAACATCTTTTCTATTTTTAAAACGACGCAACTTATGCGCATCAGAAAATTTATTTTATTCAGTTAAAAATTGTTGTATCTTTGGAACCCAATATGCATCTTGTGGTATCTCACCCTGAGTAATTTCACCAATAAAGTTTCCCAGTCTTTCTCTGACAATAGAAAATTTAATTCCAGCTTTTATTTCAAGTTCTTTAATAGTAGTGAGAATATCAGTATAGTCACCCATAGAATATTTTCCTGATTGAATTTTGGTATCCGTATCCACTAGATATAATTGGGACATAGTATCTCCTTCCTTTTTACCATATACATACGCAGAACTTTTGGCTATATCCCATAAAACTAAATCACCGCTTTTAAATTTATCTATAAAATATATAGTGAGTGACAAAAACAAATCTTCAAATATCTTGATCAATTCTATCTTAGATTCTGATTCAAAATTAACTTCTTCAATACGCATCCCATTAATCTTATCGGTTATAGTGTAGAGAAGTTTCTCTTCTTCCGATTCAACTATCTCGAAACTAACCGGAACATTTATACTATATTTATCTTTTAACTCACTAAATAATCTCCGCACCCTTTCGATAGCCTCAGCTGGTTCCAGTTCCTGTCCTAACTGCGCATTAATGATATTAAATTTATCTATTCGCAAAATATGGTTAGGATCACCCTCGAACTCAAACAGCCTGTCCTCTTCCCGGTCTCTGTCGTAGTTTAATTTGCTTACAAATAAATCTCTCGATTGTTTTTCTGGTTTATATTCCATATCGTCTTATTATATCGCTTTATCACAAATTCCGTAGCTATGCGAACTTACCGAACTATTACATTAACACGTCTATAATCCCCTAGGTCTACCCTAGGGGATTTTGATTGACATCTATTCTAGCTAAAGCTAAAACCTTATTAACAAACTCGGTTTTACCACTTAAATAAACATCTTGGCCTGTTGGATCATTTTGTAATAAATTTTCTTTTAATTGCTGATATTCGTCTCGAAAATCTGGGTGACTTCTTAAATAATCTCTGAATAGTATCTGCCTTTCCCAAAAACCACCCTTATTCTTATAAGCAATTGATAGATGATATTCAATAGGGTCTCCCTTGGTATAAAAATGTCTCTCAGTACTCAACGAATCAAATCGATAATTTATTTTAGCTAATAATCTAGTAAAACTATCGGCGTCTTTATGGTTATCAACCATCACCGCAATATCAATAATCGGTTTTGAAGATAGGCTCTCAACGGAAGTACTGCCGATATGTTCAACTGCAATAGCTTTATCACTGAATATATCTAACAACTTGACTTTTTCTGTTTCAAATTTTTCTTTCCATGACAGCTGATGATCTAAAAGAACTGTGTGTGATATATCCCCCATGTTTTTATAGTAAATTTTATCCTATTTTATAAAGTTCAACTTCTTTTGTCGTGACCAAGCCTTGATTTGAGATTCTCGTTTTAAAGCTGAAGATCTGTCTGGGTATTTTTCGGTGTATACAACCCTTACAGCTTTATGTGATCTGGTGTAGTGTCCACCGGTACCATTTTTGTGTTCATTAAAACGCCTCTCCACATTTGTAGTGATCCCTGTATAGAGAGACCCGTTTCCACATTCAATTATATATAGGAAGTACATATAAAATTCCTTCGGCGTGGTTAGGCAAGCTCACTATATATACTGAACAGCTAATCTAATCAAATTGCCTGCACTGAGCTTGCCGAAGTGCTGGGGGACAGGGATTCGAACCCCAATAGCCAGATCCAAAATCTGGAGTCCTACCTTTAGACGATCCCCCAATCTGTTTCCTCAACGATTGCTTTAGTCCAACCGGCAATTTGTCGAAGAAAATTTGAACTAGCTAATACTTTAACCCGCAACACACCATAATACAAGTCACCAACATTTCTTCTAATAGTAATTTTATTTCTTTTGAAGTAAATCTTATCAAACTTGTTTATACTAAATCCTGTAACCTTTGACCAGTATTTCTTTAAATTTTCTGTCCTATTGCGATACATATCATGAATATATAGATCAAATGATATTTTTTCTTCATCGACAGCACAACTTTCGACAAGCCACCTCAAAAAGAACTTGACCATATATGGATCAGAATTTGTAAACTTTACCCCGCTTCCAGGGTAATATTCTTTTTCTTTTGAACCTTCTGCCCAATACAGAGCGACACCCATAAGCCACAGCTCTCGTTCACTTATATTCTTAATATCGAGAGAAGCTTTTTTATATATTTGTTCTGTAATGAATATTCTTTGTTTTTTTCTTACCTGACCTCCTCTTCTTGCCGCTTCTAATTTTTTCTTTGTTATCCTTTGTACCTGCTTTTTTGCTAAACCAATTTCTCTCAACCACAAAGACAATGTGGATTTTGCCACAGGGATTTGGCAGAGAATTTCAGAATATGAAAGTCCTTCCTTTCTTAAAGCAATAGCTTTCGATTTTGTTTCAGTTTGAATCATAGAACATAGATAGTAAGCTACATTGTAGCATACCTATGTTCAATTAAAAACTACTTGTTCTCCCCAATTAATTTTATAAGTGCGAGCTCTATGGGCAACTCGGAGATATATGCACGATTGACACTGTCATAAGCATTCAAAAATTCCAAAAGTGTAACGGAGGATATACTTAGCTCTTTTTTCTGACTCAAATCTTTTAGATAAGTAAAATCTTCTTCGGACACTTCACTGTGGATAGCATCATCCATCCCCGCCCCAAATTTCAAAAGTAAAATGAAGCGCAGTTTTTGGAGTATCAATTTCAAAAAAACTTTCATATCAATATTGTGTTCTACCGCTTTGCGGACAGAATCCAAACCAGCAGAGAGATTTTTCTCCACCAAAGTGCTTATAAATTCATTTACAAGAGTCTTGCGAGGAGCACCAGTAACCATTTCCACTTCTTCAACTGATATATTTTTATCTTTTGACGAACTAATCACCTTTTGCAAAATCCCCTGTGCATCACGGAAAGAGCCGTCTCCCAACAGGGCAATGAGATCAGCTGATGATGTCTCTAGTTTGAAACCCTCTTTTTTTGCCAAAGCGAGAATCATTTCCCTCAAAACATTTTGATTTGGTTTTTTAAACTGGAAAGCTTGGCAACGAGAGACAACGGTGTCTGGCAATTTGTCTATTTCTGTTGTGGCTAGAATAAATATGACGTGAGCTGGCGGTTCTTCCAAAGTTTTTAGCAGAGCATTGAAAGCCTCTTTGGTGAGCATATGAACCTCATCTACGATATATACTTTGTATTTAGAACTAAAAGGTAAAGTGCTGACCGAGTCACGAATCTCGCGAATGTCATCAATACCACGATTTGAAGCGGCGTCTATTTCATAAAGATCATCCGAACTTGTACCTATTTCGTGGGCAAAAATTCTCGCCACGCTGGTCTTGCCAGTACCTCGTGAACCTGAAAAAAGATAAGCGTGCGAGATATTGCCTAGCTTCAATGCACTATCCAAAACTTTGACGATATGATCCTGTCCCAAAACATCCTTCCAAGTTTGTGGACGATATTTGCGATATAGAGCAACATCAGCAACCGTGGTTTTTTCTTTCATGGCAATAGTATAACAGAAAAACAGTACGTAGAGTCAAACGTAAAACTGAATAAACCCCCACACTAACATTGGCATAGCTTTTTGTATTGCAAGAATATTGGGTGGAGAATCCAATACTCAGCGATATTTTGTTTTGTTAGATTGTCTATTTTAAAAAAGCAATACAATACCAATGTTAGTGTGGGGGTAAAAAAATAGGGCGGATCCTCGTGAGAGAATCCGCCCTGTTGTGTTGTTCGTCCGTGGGAGGAGGAAGCTTTTGTTTCTGCCTTGCAAGGTCTCATTTGATTTTTAAAAAAATCAAATGAGATATCTGCTTGGAAAGTGTCGGCTTAACCTCGTCCAATTGGACCTTGACCTTGTCGTGACCCCTTGGCGAACCAAGGAGTTTGGCTGCACGTTTTTTAGACGTGCCGACGTATGTCGGGTGGGGTTCTTCCCCACCGAGCTAGCCTGGTGTGAAAGGAGCCATGAATTCTCCTCGGCGAATGGGTGACCGGCGTAAGCATTTGGATTGAGGGCGACGTATGTAGTCTACCCTATAGCCATGTGAGCTTTTGTTTCCCCTGTTGTCCGCCGCTCACACAAGCAGAGGGCAACGTATCAGAATCATCATGAGTCGTGTGCCTTCCTTGTGAGAGCACCAGGATCTGGTGCTCAGTTGGTCGCGCTGGCGCCGTTGGCGTCGAGGCCGAATGAACTGGATGCGATGAAGATTTCTCCATAATTATGGGCGACGAGCCCGATGTGGTGGACCGACGACGTCGGTCCGCGATTCTTCTGGCGCATACGAGTCTCCTTCAAAGAACGGATTAGGCCTTCTGGCTGTGACACGTCGTCACATAAAACCAGCCCTAATTCGATTTATTAATCATAGCATATCCACAAAATAAGTCAAGTGATTTTGTATTTTATTTTATCTTATACCAAAAAACCCTTATTTTAAGCCAGATTATTAATTGATAATTACGAATTATGACCTACCTGACGGCAGGCAGGATTACAAATTATTAGACAGGTAATTTTTTATCACCTTTTCCACCTCTTTAGCATTTTTTGTTTCCATAAGCTCCATACGCAGTTCTTTTGCTCCTTCCCAACCGTTCACATACGCTTTGAAATGTTTTTTCATAATTGCAAAATTTTTCCCTTGCCCTTTTTTATAACCTTTGACAACAGGGGTTGTAACTTCTCCGCCAGAGGCGGGTCCGCCTATGGCGGAAAAAAGTTTTGTGTGTTCAACCATTATGCGGAGTTTGGTTTCAATCGTCGGATCCTTAAGGTCTAACCTTTTTGAATTCTTAAGGTTAGACCTTTGAATTCCACCTGCAAACAGCCACGGTCGACCAAAAATCGCCCGACCAAGCATCGCACCGTCAGCGCCAGACTCTTTACATTTCTTTTTTGCATCAGATATATCCAAAATATCACCGTTACCAAAAATCAGAGTCTCAGATTTTAATTCATCTCTAATTTCTACCGCTCGTTTTATATGTTCCCAACGTGCTGGCACTTTGGACATTTCTTTTCTGGTACGAGCGTGAATAGTAATGACGGCTGGTTTTTCTGCGAGCAATTCCGGCAACCAAGTTTCCAATTCATCCTTGCTCCAACCGATACGAGTTTTTACTGACACAGGTAATTTCTTTTTACCCGACTGTGCACCTTCCATGGCAGCACGAATAACTTCGCGAGCTAGTCTAGGATTTTTTATCATCGCAGCACCAGCACCCTGTTTTTCAATACTTTTATCCGGGCAACCCATATTTATATCTACACCATCAAAACCGAGTTCCACTGCGAGTTTGGCAGCCTTGTACATCATTTCAGGTTTAGAAGTAAAAAATTGTGCAACAATAGGACGTTCGGCTTCACTAAAATCTAGATCACGAATTAGGGCTTCCCTACCTCCAAGGAAAAGTCCATCGGCAGATACAAATTCTGTCCACATTACGTCAGGCCCTCCTTCGCCAAGGCTATGGAGGGTAAATTTACCTCCTTTTATATACTTCTTCCGAATATTACCTT
>JABMOB010000023.1 GCA_013204345.1 Parcubacteria group bacterium
CCGATTTTGAAAAGTCGGAAAGTTTTTGTACTCGGTCGTCCGGCACCGAAACGACACCTACTGATGGATCAATGGTAGCGAAAGGATAATTGGCCGCTAAGACACTCTTTTTGGTTAGAGCGTTAAATAACGTTGATTTTCCGACGTTTGGCAATCCGACGATTCCTATAGATAATGACATTGCACAACTATATCAATAAAGCGTAATTTTTCAAATGAAAAAGACCCGAATCCTGTGATTCGTGGGTTTTTGAGAAAGAGAGAGGTGGGCATAAGAATTTTCCCGCCTCATTTTACCTTTAAGGCTGACCATGTACCGCCACAGATTTCGTATTCTTCATGAGCGGGTGTGGACCAGTCTTTCATCATTTGGGTCCAGGTTCCCACTCCAGAACTACCCGAAAGTTTCCCCACGGCGGGAAAAACGCCACTACTAAAGGTGGTGTTCCCTTTTTCATCAATTTTCCAATAGAAAGCATCATTACCCCCAATCTCTTTTTCTGTTGTGTTTTCCGAAGTCTTACCTAAGCTCCCGTTCAACATAACTTTTCCATCAGCCAATTTATAAATTCTGAAAACAAAGTTTTTCTGGTCACAGATAAACATATTGTTACCGCGAAGATCTTTCCGTGTGCTTTCTAATTGCCCATTCCATACGCCAGTTAGATCAGTCTTCCCGCTAGGCTCAAGCTTAACTACGCCGTTCCAATTATCTATCTCGTATTCATCACTTTTATTTTTCACATTGTATGAGATAAATAGTGGAATATCTTTCTGTTTATATCCATCGGCAGAAATTCTTAATACGAAATTCTTACCCGTCGGATTTAATGTCGGCTGAATATTAAATATTCCGTCAGAGTCTATTTGAACACGGCCAACAGTAGTATTGCCGTCCAAGAGTAAAACTTCCGCACCAATCACAGCCTTCCCTTCGGTTGCGTCTATAACTTCTCCACTGATAAATGCGTCAGGGTTCATAAATAACTCGGTTTCAATTTCATAATATTCCTTCCCTTCTAAATCTTCGTTGAGGTCAAGCTTTTGACCTGCGAGCCGTATCTGCGCCTTGGTCGGTGTGAGGATTATATCAAACTCATTGTTGACATACCCTGCAGCAACGAGACGCACAGAATAAACTCCGGAGTCTTTAAAATATATTTCATAAGAATCCGGCATCCAGTTTCCTCGACTCTTTTTCCCGAGAGACAGGTCTTCTACGAGTATCACTCCATCTGTGATAGGCCCTCCTGTAATAACATTATTCACACCTCCCTTAAGACGAAAACCGTTTTTTAAAAAATCTGGCCCACTCTTCTGAAGCTCCTCTCTAAGTGCTAAAGCTGCGCACTCTAAATAATCTCCCTTACATGAGCTTATTTCCATAGGACGAGTAACGATTCGCGTAGTTAGCTGAGCACAACCGAGAAAACTTATTGGCGACATGATGCCGACGCTCGCGGCCATTACTCCTATTCCGAACCCACAACTCACCACATTTGTGGTCATGCTTAGGTAACTTAAAAATTCAGAAACAGGCATTGCGAGTGCTTTTTGGATAAAGCTAAAACCCTCTTTAGTTATTGCAGAATTTTTATAAACTTCTGTTTTGCCGTTCGACGAGTGCACAGTGATGTCAACACTATGGTCTGTGTAGTTATTAAAGGTCGCTATTGCTCCTTCAAATTCTAATGTTATTGGGCGACCGAGACTATCAACCGATATTAGCGCGCTCCTCTCATCGGCCATAGTCAGGACCACTTTGTCGAGAATCTTTTCTTCATTAGTAAACCCGATGATTGCCTCGCCGTTGGTTGCTTTAACTACTATCGCTACATTACTGTCTGAATTTGTATTTATGAAAGCTTCCAAATTTAAATTAGTCTCCAATATGCTGTTATTGGAAAACAAATAAACCCCAAAACCTATGACCACCAAGATAAGTACGATAAATATTTTTTTTATCAATCCACTTAGATTACCTTTCATATTAATTATGATACTCTTTTTATCTTATTTTCTCAAATATCCCTTTTAGTTTTTATAAACCCACAACTCATCCTTCTTTTGAGTGGAGGAGGTAATTCCATAATAAATTCAAGCGGAATCTACTCAGAACTGTTTTTTTTCAAATGAAAAAGCCCGAGTTTCCCCGAGCTTGATAGTTGTCTATGACATATCAGGTCATCTTGTTGTTCAGTCACCCATGAGCCAACTGAGCGCCGTTGCCCAGTCTTTGACACCATCCTTCATCGGTGCGTGCACCATAATCACTTTCGCATCTTCGATTTTCACCGGGAAACGCGAGTAGTGATCGAATGCAGCCGAGAACGGATCGTCGTGGTGGCTCAAGTCGGTGATAACTGCCACATGCTTGGCACCCTGTCTAGCCGCTTCCACCATGAGGAGCATACCGTACGGCACGAGCTCACCGAGCTGGAACTTGCTTCCCATTGTCTTGGAAGACATCGGGAGATGTAGGTCAGTGAGGACGACGTCGAATTTCTCGTTGCCGAGAAGCGTCATCGCTTCTTCGTAGCCGGTCACTGTCGTGAGATGGTGTCCAGCCAAGACGGACTCCGCGCTTGCGATGTTGCCGTGCGTATCGTCGATAACGAGTATCCGCAAGGCATCAGCTCGAAGCTGGGCAACTTCCGCAGTTGTCGTCGAAACCGATGTTTCCAGAGGTTGAAGACTTTGTCCGACTTTCTGGATCAACTTTATGAGCGTCACTACCGTGTTTGTGACCGTCAGGTCTACAACGTTGGCCGGCAGATTTTTCGTGCCGCGACGCATCTCGTCGATGAAGCCGTAGGTCTTCGAGGCGGAGTAACCCTTCTCGATCGCCCGCATGTCACCAAAAACGATGAGATCGGCCTCGTGCGCCGTTTCGACAAAGCAATGAGTTTCGGGATCTCCAATGGCTCCGAAAACCTGCTCTATCGCTCGACGAACAGGACTCTCCTTTTTCATCGCTACATGAATCCGAACCGGCCGTGTTACAGTCGCTGTCATTGTGCTATTCCTTTCGTTCGACTCTTTCGAGTGGTTTTTTGTTAGAGAGCAAATTTATGTCCATCTAATATGATAGCATAATTAGATTAAAAAGTCAATACTTTTAAAAGTTTCCAAAATTAAAATTACCGGTAAACACATCTTCGTGCCTACCGGTAATGATTGCGAGGAGAGTTGGTGGAATCATCTGCGCCTCCGTGCCTTTTGTACTTGAGTGATAGGTGTTCTTGTAACGAAGGGTTCTCCTCGGAAAAGTCTTGCAACTTCTGTCCAAATTTTTTCTCTTCGAGGTACAGACAGACCGTTGGCTTTTGCAAGGGTATCTAAAGCTTCCCTGGCGTTTTTTTTCCACCCAATCTCATCTTGTGTCCAGCCTCTTTGTTCAGAGCTTCTCGTTTTGGCTCGGTCATTGATTTTCTGGCATCTTTGCATGTACCGAAAGATCTTTTCCTTCAGGTCGTCGATCTCTTGTTTTGACGGGATCTTAGGCATCTTTATCCCCTTTCTGCTCCTTACATTAGAGAGATTATGTACATTACTCTGTCTACACAACAGAATAAGTTATTTCTAATCAAATAGTAGCACTTCGTAGAATGAAAGCAACGGTGAGACTATTTTGGTACTATCTTACTTAATTCTTCTTTATGATTTTGCATCACCTCCATGCTAGCGGTCATTTGGTCTTTTCCGGATTTCATTTTCTCTTGCACTTCCATGGCTATTTTTTTAAATAATTCCGGATTTTGGCTAACGAGACTAATCATTTTATCTTGCTCTGCTTGTGGGACATCTTTCATCTTTGAGCGAATCATTTTTTCAAGTAAAAAATCTTTTATTGACATATTTTTATTAATTACAAATTATATAAGTTTTTTAAATTCTTCCACGATGACCACCTTATCTGGTTCGGTGTCGTAAATTTTTGATAAATGAAGCGCGGTCCAATCAGCAAGGAGAAGAGAGTTAAAAATCTTTTCACTTGTTGTTTTACCAGAAAGATCTATTGTTGCCACTTCTAATCCCCTATCCATGTAAAGTTTTTTGGTAATCTCCATTCTTTTTTGTATCCTTGGATGATCTGCTGAATCAGAGAGGAAAATAAAATAAAAGTTATCGGAAAGTTTTTTTGTACTTGGAATCACGTCCATCCCCGCCATTTCATTGTGATTTAATTCTGGAAAAACGTTGTAAAATGAGGGTATTTTACTGGTTTCGTTGAACTTAATTTTCCAATTATATCCTATGGGTGTATTTATACTTGAAGAGTATATAACAGGAATCTTTCCTGATAACACTCTAGCTAAATCTTTTCCAGATTCTTCTTGTGATTTTGGATCAAGAATAGAGATCATAGAAGATAATTCTTTTTCTATCTCACTTTCCCCAATTAGGTGGACAAGCGCAAGTAAAGAAAAACCAATGGCTGATCTTGGTTGGATGCCAGTGTCAGGTAATTTGATGTATGGAATATTATTTGAAACAGCGAAATCAATAAGCTTCCCGCGAACTGCAATTATGGCAAGGTTCAACCTTGACGACAAAGCTTCTTTTGCAAAGTCCAAAATTTCTTCAGTATTACCTGAGTATGAACTAGCAATGTATAAACTGCTTTTAGCTACAGTTTCCGATAACTTGGGGAGGCCGTAATTTTTGTGGATAAGTAGCGGTATGTTTTTATCGTATATAGATAAAAGATCTGCGGCTAAATGAGAACCACCCATTCCACCAACAACAAAACTTGTAGCTTTTTGGAGAGACTCCCCATTCTCTATTTTCGGTGTAAATTCAAACTGTTTGGTAAAATTTTCTATAGCGTCTTGCATGGTTTTTAGTTAAGAAAATAAAAATTTGGTTTTTGAGAAAAGGCTGTGGCGGGGAGGGTTTTTCCTGTAAGCATCATATAAATCTGTCAGAATCTCTCTGGTGTGGATTTTTAGATAAGGAGTACCATGCCAATGAATTTTGTTGGTAAGATATTTGATATATTCTTTTGGATTATCGGGATTAGTATTTTCCATATTATCAAAAACGTTGAAACAAACTTTTTGAATCTGATCTACGAGGGATTCTATTTTTTGTGCATCGTGGCTATATTTGCCGTGTTTTCTCTTATTTGTTTTCATGTTTTTAATTGTGGTTGGAATGAATTTGAAATGTTCATGTGATTCTAGATCGCTTTCTTTTTTACAATTTGGACAAAGTACATCTTTTTTAAAAAGAACATAAGAAACTCCACATCTAGAACATGAGTAGTCTATATTAATCATAGAGTTGAATTATATCATGAAAAAATAGTAGTAAAAATGGCAGCAGATTGAGTCTGCCACCATTGTGATAATGGTTCGCGAAGAATCAAGACGTTTGTTGCAAGGCCTTGAAACGCTCATCTTGCATTATTTCAAGTTTCTGCCGAAGATCGAGCGATAATCTATTCAGAAAAGCATGAGGGAACCTGATATCTTCTCCTCGGAGAAATCGCTTCAAAAGAGGGATGTAATCATGCCGAAGTTTGGAATGTTCCAACTGAAGCGCAACTTCCTGAAGAATACCGTTTCCAGATCCTTTGGATCTACTTGTTTTACCGCTAAATGACGGCACTTTTTTGCCAGCACGACAAGCGATTCTTCCACAACAAGTCTTACACATTCATGATACCTCTCGAAAAAGGAAAGAACTAAAGCGCCACCAAGACTGTCTTGGGGCGCTTTAATTGTAGCACGAATGTTGTTAAAAGAGATATTTACACTCCTTCTTTTTTTAATTCCTCAATCGTTTTTTTGGCTTCTCTCGAAAGTTTACGAGGAAGTTCGATATTGATTTTTATCAGAAGATCACCTCGTTTACCTTTATTGGTCGCAACCCCTTTTCCTTTTACACGAAGAATTTCTCCGAAAGCGATACCTTCCGGAATTTTTACCTTTATGTCCCCATCTAGGGTGTTTATATTGTATTCTCCACCAAGCAATGCATCTGATAATTTTACATTTAGATTCATAATGAGGTTATAGCCCTCTTTTCTAAACGTAGCGTGTGGAACGACATGTACTTTGATATACAGATCGCCCGTCACACCTCCGTTAACGGCTTCTCCCGCCCCACTTAATCGCACCATCTCTCCATTTTCAATACCAGCGGGGATTTTTACAGATAACTCTTGTTCTCCGCGAGCAATTCCAGAACCGTGACATTTCTGACATTTTTCTTTTGGTATCTGCCCTTTTCCTTGGCAAGTTTCGCATATTCTCTCAGTGTTGAATGATCCGATAAAAGAGCGTCTTACTTCACGAATTTTTCCTTTACCAGAACAGGTACCGCACGTAACAAAATCACTACCAGACTTACTGCCGGAACCTTTACATATGTCGCAAACAGAAGTTTTGGTTAGAACAATCTTCCTATCAACTCCAAACACAGCTTCTTTGAAAGAAAGTTCTATATCAACAGAAATATCCCTTCCTCGTTTTACTCTTCTTTGTCCCCCTCCGTTGAATATATCTCCAAAAATATCTCCGAGATCAAAATCTTGGAAACCACCAGTTCCACCTGTAAAGCCAGAAAAATCAAAACCTTCAAAGCCTGCGCCGGCAGGACCTCCTCCTGCTCCATTGTTATTAAACACACGGCCATAGGAATCGTACTCTGATCTCTTTTTGTCATCCGATAAAACACTATAAGCTTCGTTTATTTCCTTAAATTTAGCTTCATTACCGCCTTTTTTATCGGGATGATGCTCATGGGCAAGTTTACGGAAAGCTTTTTTGACATCCTCTTTCGAAGCACTTTTTTCTATTCCTAAAGTCTGATAGTAATCTTTAGACATTTTTATTTTTTATCTTCGTCTTTTTTTTCCTCTTTATACTCTGCGTCTCTGACAGTATCTTCTTGATTTGGGTTAGGAGTTTCGGCTGGAGTATCTTCTTTTGGTGCATTTTTTGACATATGCTCGCCAATTTTTTGCAATTCCGTTGATAGTTCCTCCGTACTTTTTTTGATATTGTCTATATTGCCCGCGTCCTTTTCTTTCTTTAGAGCGTCAATTTTTTCCTGAACTACAGATTTTAAATCGGCTGGAACCTTGTCCCCAGCATCTTTCAATGATTTTTCTGCTGTGTAGACAAGTTGTTCTGCAATATTTTGTGCTTCCACAACCTCTTTCTTTTTCTGGTCATCCGATTCATGAGTCTCGGCATCTTTTTTCATTTTGTCGATATCTTCTTTAGAAAGTCCTGTACTACCTTTGATAGTTATAGATTGTTCTTTGCCACTTGTTTTGTCTTTGGCTTTTACATTCAAGATTCCATTAGCATCAACGTCAAGAGAAACTTCGACTTGTGGCATACCTCTATGTGCTGGAGGAATACCGTCCAACATAAACTTTCCAAGAGATTTGTTATCCGTTGCCATGGCTCGTTCACCTTGAGTAATATGAACTTCTACTGATGTTTGATTATCAGCCGCAGTTGAAAAAATTTGAGATTTAGTAGTCGGGATAGTTGTATTTTTTTCAATCAGCTTTGTGGCAACGCCCCCCATAGTTTCAATACTTAGAGAAAGTGGAATAACATCTAAAAGAAGAATATCTTTTGATTCACCTGTGAATACTCCACCTTGAATTGCCGCACCAACAGCTACAACCTCATCAGGATTAACTCCCAAATGTGGTTCTTTGCCGAAGAATTCTTTGACAGCTTTTTGCATTGCAGGCATTCTTGTCTGCCCTCCGACTAAAATTATCTCTTGAATTTCCTCTTTTTTGAACGGAGAAGCTTCCATTGCTCGTTTGGTAATTTCCATTGCCCTATCCAAAAATTCTTGAGTTAATTCCTCTAGTTTTGCTCGAGTCAGTGTCATAGCTAGGTGTTTTGGGCCATCAGATCCTGAGGTGATGAATGGTATGTTAATCTCGCTTTGCATAGCGACAGAAAGCTCAATTTTGGCCTTTTCAGCAGCTTCGTCGAGTCTTTGGAGTGCTAACGGGTCTTTTGTTATATCTATGCCGTTTTCCTTCTTAAATTCATCTCCCAACCATTGAATAATTTTTTGGTCAATATCCCTACCTCCAAGATGCGAATCTCCGTCGGTAGATTTAACCTCAATAGTATTTTCGCCTTCAGCGCTCATTCCGACTTCCAAAACAGAGATATCGAATGTTCCACCTCCAAAATCGAAAACGATAATTTTCTCGTCTTTTTGTTTACTAAAACTATAAGCCAAAGCTGCCGCTGTCGGTTCATTTATGATTCTTTTTACATCAAGTCCGGCAATTTTACCGGCATCTTTTGTCGCTTGCCTCTGTGAATCGTTGAAATAAGCAGGTACAGTAATAACCGCCTCAGTAATTTTTTCTCCCAATCTTGTTTCTGCATCAATTTTTAATTTTTGTAGAATCATTGCTGAGATTTCTTCAGGTCGGTACCATTTATCAGCCATTTTTACCTCAATTCCCCCGTTGGGAGCTTTTCTCATTTCGAAAGCTACAGAGGCTTTGTCTTTTTGGACAGCAGGCTCGTCAAAAGTATGCCCGATAAATCTTTTTATTTGAAAGATTGTATTTTTAGGATTTGTAACAGCTTGTCGTCTTGCGAGCAAACCTACTAGTCTTTCGCCGGTCTTGGATTGGGCGACAATAGATGGAGTAGTTCTTGCTCCTTCAGCATTTTCAATGATGCGCGGTTCTCCACCTTCCATAACAGCTACCGCAGAATTTGTGGTACCGAGATCGATACCGATTATTTTAGACATATTTAAATTAATTAAGAATTGATAATTACGAATTACGAATTAAAAAACAATGACTCTTTACTCCACAAATTCATTCCTGAATCATGGATCTTGAATCACATATCAATTCTAAAGAGTTGGAGGTCTAGCACTAAACCATACAATAAAAGGACTTTGGGTATGTAGGAAGGAAACAAAAGGAGAGATTATTCCCTTTTGTTTTATTGATGAATCACATTTTCCTATGCTTAGGCAGTAGGATTTTGAAGAGACTCTACCAGTAAGTTTGAGTTGCTTTTCTTTTAATATGACTTTGACTACCTTGGGTTTTGACACCACAAAGCTCTCTCCGTTTTTAGTTTCAACCAAAACAGCAACAACAACCCACATCGTTGGTTTTTCAATAGTTGCAAATCGAATATGTTGTTTTGGTTGTATTTTAAGCATTTTTGTTCTTTTTGTAATTACCAACCACAACTCTTGGAGCTTTCAATTGCTTGCCGTTTAAGCTATAACCTTTCTGAATGACATCTATTATAACATGGTCTTTGGATTCATCGGTAATTTCTTCATGTGAAATAGCTTCATCACGCATTGGATCAAATTTTTCACCCTTAGGATCTATTTCTTTAAGGTTATTATCGTGAAGAACTTTTAGAAGCTGTTTGTGAATATGTTCTACCCCAGCACGCCAATTCTTGTCCACACTTTCCCAAACTGTTTTATCTGATTTTGCCATCTCAAAACTTTCTAACACTGGGATGAGTTCAGATATTAAATTTTCTTCCGCAAATTTTATAAATTCTTTTTTATCCTCCTCGTCTCGTTTACGAATATTTATAAATTCAGCTTTTGCTCTTTGCCAACCGTCTAAATATTCTTGTTTCTCCACTTCACAAGCTTTGAGTTTTACTTTGATCTTGTTTACAACATCAACATGATCTCGGCCTGTATTTTCAAGTACCTCTTCCAAGACAATATCATCCTGTACCTCTTCTTCAGGTTTAATATCATCATTTTTTTTATTTTGTATATTGGGATCGTCCATAATATTTAAATATACTATATTTCTTCTGAAAGGAAAATAATACTACATTCACTCCAATGTGTCGCTCTCGCTCTTTGGAAACCCTCGGTTTTCCAACGTCCGCCAGTGGGCAGGCATGCCTTCCTACACAGAGAAACCGTAGTTCCCCTGATCACCTTCTCACCCCACAATGGAGCACAAATACTAACGCTTACTCCATTGAGGAGCTTTTCTAGCTTTTTTGAGACCGAATTTCCTTCTTTCTTTTGCTCGAGGGTCTCTTTTGAGAAATCCTAGTTGTTTGAGTTTTTTTCGATACTCTATGTCGTAAATAATCAGAGCTCTAGAAATACCGAGGCGAAGAGCTTCAGATTGAGAGCTTATACCTCCTCCATCTAATTTTACGGTGATGCTAAACTTGATACCGATCTTGAGCTTACTTATCGGTTCATTAACGGTATTTTGAAGCTCTTTTGTTGGAAAATAATTTTTAAACTCTCTATCATTTACCGTAATAGAATTTTTACTAGCCTCTGTTATTCTCACTCGGGCAACTGAAGTCTTCCGACGTCCAACAGCCTCAATGTATTTACCAACTTTGTCTTTTTTTTCTTCTTCTTTCATTTTGTCTATTCAGTAATTGTTAAATTTTTCAATATTTTTGCACGAAGTTTATTTGAAGGTAGCATTCCGTATACAGCCCTTCGCATAATTTCGGCAAAACCTTTTTTACCAACGATGTCTTCCATTTTTTGCATAGCAAAACCACCAGGATATCCAGTGTAATTTGCATATTCTTTCTTTGTTATCTTGTCAGAGATTAATTTTATTTTTGATGCATTGACTATACAAACCTCTACATTCTCGACGGTATTTCGACTAAAATCGGTTTTATTTTTACCCATAAGTAAAGCAGCTGCTTCACTTGCAACTCTTCCTAACTTTTTTTCTTTTGCATCTAATGTATATTTCATATATTTTCTTAACGAGCGTAGCGAGTTTTTGAAAATAATAACCCTGTTAAATAACATTTGATTGTTATTTATTGGGGCAAAACTATCTATATCTCCATGCTCTGTAAGCTCTCCATACTACTTATTTTTTGTTTTTAATCAAATGTTAATTTTAAATTACTATTTAAAATTATTTAACAGGGTAAGTAAATTATAGTCGTCCTGCTCCTTAATTTTCTATACAAATTCAATTTGTGCCATTTTACTTGAGTCACTCAATCTATTTCGAAGCTTTGTAATTCTTAAATATCCACCATTCCTTTCCTTGTATTTAGGACCGATTACATCTATCAATTTTTTGCTAGCCCTTTCCCCCACTTTGGAAACTAAAAGTCTTCGTGATGCAACACCCCCTTTTTTTCCTGCCGTAATTAATTTTTCAACAACAGGACGAAGAGATTTTGCTTTTGGTTCGGTCGTAGTGATTTTTTCTTGAAGAACAAGAGACACAGCAAGAGATCTCATCAGTGCGTTTCTCTGATTTCTTTCTCTTCCAAATTTTCTTAATTTATTGCCGTGAATCATTTGAGTTGTAGTTTATCTTATTTTAATGTGATTCCGAAGTTACCGAGAGCCTTTTTTATCTCAAGAACTCCTTTACCTCCTAATCCTTCAATTTCATAAATGTCCTTCTCTTTTTTTCTTGCCAAACCACCCACTGTACGGATATTTGCTCCAGCAAGAGCGTTTTGTGTTCTTGCAGAAAGATCAAGAGATTCTATTCTAGTTTTCAAAAACTCAGTGTCAAGTTCTTTTTCATTTTCGTCATTTTCCTCGTCAGAAGCCGTAGTACTTTTGGGGATAATAATCTCTTCCTCTTTGAAACCAACAATGGCCTTGAGTTGATTAATCATTATTTCAATAGCTTTTTCTAGTGATTCTTTTGGTGTGATAGTTCCATCAGTTTCAATAAAAATTTTCAATCTGTTGAAATCAGTTCTGTCACCAACACGCATATTTTCTACTTCATAATTTACTCTACGAATTGGGGTGAAAATAGCATCAAGTGTGATAGAACCAATGTCAACTCTATTTTTCTGTATCATTTCTTTAGAAACATAACCGAGGCCTCTTTCTACAGTCATTTCAATGTCAAGTGATACATTTTTATCTGTCATGTGGGCGAGCACGAGCTCAGGGTTGAGTATTGAAACTTGGCCCGGGACCTTCAAATCAGACGCCTTAACCTCATTAACACCTTTCATTTTTAGGGTTATTGTTTGTGGTTCGTCGGTAAGCATTTTAATTCTTACTTTTTTCAAATTTAAAAGAATGGTTATAACATCTTCTTTTATTCCGTCTATGGTTGAAAACTCATGGCTTACTCCAGCTATCTTTAAAGAAGTTATTGCTGCCCCAGGTAAAGAGGATAGGATAATTCTTCGGAGGGAGTTTCCAAGTGTGTGGCCATATCCTGGATATAGGCTGTCTATCTCATATGAACCTGAAAATTCTTGTTCAGAGATAATTCTAGGTTTTGAAGGCAATACGATAGAATGTTGAGACATAAAATATTAAATAAAAATGATAAACTAACGATTATAAAATAACTTGTAAACTATACATTATTTTTAAAAAAACGCAAATAAATACAGCCGATCAATGCTTTTAAACACTTTCATACTATTTTATCTACTATAAAATTCCAAAACTGCATTCAGGTCAAACAGTAAATCAGCTTGTTCTAATTTTGGCATACCTTGAATTTCTGCCTCTTTTTTTGCAAAATCAAACTTTATCCAAGATGGAACGGTGTGATTTTTTAATCTGTCGTCTATTCCGATAAACATATTCTTCTTCAAACTTCCTTCTTTGATAGATATTTTATCTCCCAAATATATCTGTGCGGAAGGAATATCCACTCGCTTACCATTTACCACAATGTGACCGTGAGAAATCATCTGACGACTAAAAGATCTTGTATTAGCGAAACCTAGTCTAAAAACAATACTATCAAGACGCGTCTCTAAATTTCTAAAGAGTAAATCTACAGTTTTTGCACTTTTGTCAGCGATAGCTTTTTTAACATAATTTGAAAATTGTTTTTCACCTATAAGATAAGTGTAGCGAGCTTTCTGTTTCTCAGTCATCTGGGCTCCATAGTCGGTGCGCTGTCGTGGTCCTTTTTTACCTCTAGAGGGTTTACCTCTTCGCGCCAGAGAAAGCACAAATTTTTGATTTTGTGTTTTTTCGAATACTGGGGCTCCTAATCTTCTTGCTATTTTGTATTTTGGTCCGATGATCATAATATTTTATAAAAAATTAAACTCTTCGTGGCTTGGGTGGTCTAGGGCCATTATGAGGAATAGGCGTTACATCTTTTATAGAGTTGATGTTTATACCCTTAGAAATAAACCCTCTTATACCAGACTCCCTTCCAGAACCAACCCCTCTCACAACAACTGCGACATCCTTTATACCAATAATCTGAGCTTTTGCCGCAAGAGTTTCCCCTATTTTTGCAGCAGCAAATGGAGTTCCTTTTTTAGCCCCCTTAAAACCAAGAGAACCACTGGAAGACCACGCTAATGCGCCTCCTTTTACATCAGTTAAAACAATTTTGGTGTTATTGTAAGTAGATTCAATAAACAAGATACCAGTATCAACCTTTCTTTTCGCTGAAATAGCAACAGAGTCACTTTTGGCCCCACTTTCTTTATCTATCCCACCTTTTTTTACAATCCTTTTTTTACCCATATAATTTATTATTATTTTTTATCCGCCGCTTTTCTACCGCTTCCCATAGTTTTTCTTACGTTTCCTCTACGAGTACGTGAATTGGTTTTTGTTCTCTGTCCTCTTGATGGAAGACCTTTAGCGTGTCTGGATCCTCGATAAGATTTTATATCTTTGAGTCTTTTGATATTTCCTGCAACTTCTCTTTTTAAATCACCTTCTATTTTGTAACTTTCAATGATTTTTCTTATTTCATTTTCATCAGAAACAGAAATGTCCTTAGGTTTCTTTCCCCAATCTATTTTCGCTTGTGTTAAAACTTTTTGTGCAAGAGGTCGCCCCATACCGTAAAGGGCTGTGAGTCCAATTTCTAATCTTTTTTCTTCGGGTATTGTAATTCCTAGTATACGCATGTTTATTTAAAGTTATTTTTAGCCCTGCCTCTGTTTATGTCTTGGATTATTTTTGCAAACAACATAAATATAGCCCTTTCTTCGGACCAGTTGACATTTAGCACAAATTTTTTTGACAGAGGCTTTTACTTTCATTTGATTTTGACGAAATCATGTTATGCAATCGTCGATTAAGGTGTGGCGATGAGATTTATAGTCTTTTAACGATTCTACCTTTTCCACCATAGGGCTCAAGCTCCACAAGAACCTTGTCTCCAATTAATACTCGTATTCTATGAAGTCTCATTTTACCAGCAAGATACGTCAACATTTCTTCTTCCTTTCCTTCCAATTTAACCTTAAAAAAAGTATTAGGAAGGGCTTCTGTAACTATTCCCATAACGGGCATGTTTTTATTATTTTGATCTTGCATATGCATTTAAGCAGTGGCGACTATAGTAACAAAAATACGGCTATAAAGTCAACCCCGTAGTGGATTTTCGCATTAAAATGCCTAATTTGCGTCAGAGACGCAATGCCAAAATCTACTACGGGGTCAATCTCCACCTCATCCTTATTTTGATCCAATATTGATTTTTATCTTTATGTTATCTAACTTTTTGGGAAAAGTTTTGCTCCAAAACGGGCTTATTACAGCTTCTGCTTTCTCTATACTTGGTCCATATTGAGTAAGAATAGACTCCATTTCTTTGCGTGATTTTCCAGCTAGGTCTTGTTTTATTTTACTTTGATCAAACAGCCACACGACCGACGCTTCTCCATTTAACGTAAATGACAAGTCAGTATTTTTCTGAGGAGAAAAAGATCCGTTTTTAGGAGTAAGTACAAGGTCGGTAAGATTTATTATATCAATTTCTTCCGCATCAGATAATTTTAGAATATTTTTCGCAATATAATTTATTAGAGATTTTTTATTAATCATCATCCCGTATGCTGTGCCGCGCTCATTTACTGTGACGGTTGCTTCAGTCGCACTAGTTTGCGGAAGGGATTCAAATTCAAATGCAAAAGCCGTGTTGTATAAAACAAATTCTGGAGGCACTTGTGATTTCGCGCTTTGCACGAGGTCTGTTTCCAGAGAATCTTCTAGATCGCTTGTCGCTTTATCTTTATTTTCTGTAGTAACTTTCTTGCGAGTTCCAGAAAAACCACCTATCATCGGAGTAACTGATCTTGCATAAAAATCATCAAACCTAGGATCCCCTTTAAATCCTGGAATTGTAAAATCGCTTAGGCCAATATTATAATCTGTCCCAATAGCGTCGGCATAGACCGTAACCTCTATTTGTCCAGGAATAACTTCTCCATTTTTAGATGTGGTGCCTGGAACAACAACATCTTCGGCAATTCGGTAGATTAGACTACCGGGGGTTTGAAAACGTGTTGTTTTTATTAGTCTCTGGCTTTTGGAGCTGTATTTATTGTAAATAATAATTTTTCCAGAAGCTTTTTCTTCTACTTTTTCCTCGCCTGTCGCAACAACTTCTTTCCCTAAATCTCTGCTCACTTTTATTACTTCATACTGGAGCTCTCCAGATGAAGCTTCTTTCTTCACTGTAATTAAAGAATCTATTTCTACTTTTTGTTGTTTGGGAGTGATAGTTATCTCGGCGCTCACAAAAAACGATAAAATAGCAAAAAATACAACTACAACAGAAAATACAGCTAACACCCATAAAATAATTTTTGAAGATCTGCTCTTTTCCGGTTCGAGATATTCACGCTTGCGTCTAGGGGTAGTGGTGGGAGCCTCAACAATCAGCTCTTCAGGCAAAGGGCTGTCTAAATCGGAACTCAGTTTGTATTCTGGTTCAGAATCGGCGTCACTACTGTAATTATTTGATTTAGTAACCCCAATTTTCTTTCTACTATTAATAGGAATGTTTCTAACAGATCTTTTTTCTGGATCAGGAGGTAAAATATCTTGTACTGGTTTTTTAGCCATATAAAAAATAGTTAAAATTATATATTATTTGTTTATTATACAAGAAACCCCCCAAGTATGCAATTTAAAGATAGGGATTTAATTAACATGAAATAATTTATTGAAAAAAATTGCATTGATCGCGAGAAATGGATCCGGATGCACTCCAGTATCCCAATTTACAAAGTGACCAAATTTATTCCCACTCAATAAAATAGTATCAAGATTGATTTCCTCTGAATCTTCTATTCGAATTTTCTCTTCGCTTATAGCTTCACCAAGAAACCTCTCTATATCTTCATCAAGAGTCACATAAAGCCTGAGGGGTAGAAAGGTGTTAGAAGAAAGCTTGTTTATTGATTGTTTAAGATGAAGTATCCATTCTTGACGGGCCTTTTTGAGTGCCCCATCTACGTCTGAGGATAATTGGGGCTCAAGATTTTTTTCGTTATACATCATCAAGTACGAGGTCGCTATTTCCGGAAGAGTATTTAGATCGGAAGCTAGTTTCCTAAGTAAAAAATTTCTACCTAATGAAAAAGACGTTGAGCCGACAATAACTCCGTTTTTTATCAAAGAAACATCTGTCACCTCTCCGGTTATATCCATAAGCAAGAAATTTGAGTCCTCCAAGAAAATATCTGAAACAACTGAAAAAGAAGATAGTGTAAAAGAATGGAAAACAATTTTAGGCACATGAAAAAATTTGTTGACTGTTTCTTCAACTTTATCTAAAACTTGCCACGACACTAGACTCATAAAGATAGACATCTCTATACTTTTTGCTTCTTTTGAATAAGGATCTGAAGTTTTATAGCCATTTAATTTAGTTTGGATTATGTTTTTCTCTATAAGCGTTACCTCTCCTGGGATGGTGTCATGAGGTTCTTTTGATATAGATGTTTCAAATTTGTTTGTCTCATTTGTTAATACATCATCAATATATTTTTTTGAAACAAAAATAGATTCATTTTTCTCTTCTTTGAAGGTACTAGTTTTTGAAATACACCAAGGAGATGAAAAAACGCAAAAAACATTTTCTATATGTTTATTTTTTATTCCTAAAGAATTTAAATACGGAATTCCTTCGTTTTTTACATTCTTCATAGCCTCATCCAAAAATTTAGTCATATATGAAAGAAGTTTTTTGGAATCCGGCTTATCGTCTATTGAAATAGGCATTCTAGAAATATAGAAAATTCGCGGCATTTCATTTTTTGAAAATAAAACTAGCGAAGCGGCAACACTACCACTGCCGATGTCTAGAATAAGGGCTAACTCCTGTTCCGGTTTGTTAAATAGAAAAGACATAAATGTACAGTTACATTATACAAGATAAACACAAGCTTTCCAAACAGATATCCTATTCTAATGTTGCTTTTATACGACGCACACCAGCAGAGACAGCTTCTTCTTTTGTAATTTTGAAGTGACCGAGTTCCGAAGTGTTTTTGATATGCGGACCTCCGCAAAATTCTTTTGAGTATGCCGAATCTAAACTATCGCCGATAAAATAAATTGATACCTGGTCTCCGTATTTGTCATTAAATGAATGCCTAGCACTAGTTTTAAGAGCTTCTTCTTTTGGTAATACGACCTGATTCATAGGAAGTGACTCTTTTATTTTTTGATTCACGATATCCTCAACTTTTTGTTTTTGTTCATCAGTCATTTTTTCTCCATGGGAGAAATCAAAACGCAACCTTTCGGCTGTAATATTGCTACCCTTTTGTACCACATGATTACCCAGCAC
>JABMOB010000042.1 GCA_013204345.1 Parcubacteria group bacterium
GCCCATGGCATCGAAATCGAATCGCCCGCGGCCGGAGAGGGTTTGCCACAGAGCGTGAGTCATGAACAGGACATGCGCTAGCACTGCCCCTCGGAGCAGCAATGCGGAGTGTAAGGCGCGGAGTTGTTGTAGAAGAATAGAGAGGAGTGGCAGAGTTTGAATCGCGTGGAGGGCGGCACCGTGTGGATACTTGAGAACACCGGCAGGCCCCCACACCTCGGGCGGTCGGCCGTGTGCCAAGTTCACTTCTCCGAGGATCGTCGCGAGTAGACCGAGGCCACAGGAGATGAACAGCAGCCACAGCCCGGCGTTAATCGCAATCGCACGCGATTTCAACATCGATGGGAGCCTGTTCGATCGCCAACAGAGCCAAGCGATACCCGCGGTCACGAGCAAAATCAGTCCGAACATGGTCGATTCAATCGTCGCGTCCAGAGCGGTCGCTCGATTGAAGTGCGAAGCAACACCCCTCAACTGTTGCAGCGTGATGAGGCCGACTTCCAGCAGCAGACCTACCGCAATCAGGCTGGCCATACTCCGATCGAGACTGCGTTGATCAAGCTGAGCGAGGACCCACGCGATCGACCATACGGTCACCCCCGCAGAGACTCCGAAAAGAGCGGGCTTCCGAGCTGATAACGGACCGTCCCAAGCCGATCCCGTGATCCATAATTCCATGAGATGAAACAGCCCGCTGAGAATCAATACTCCGCCAATCACCAGTGATGGCCGAAATTCAGACATCAAACGCCCCGTCATCCACGCCACAGCGATGGAGCGAACCATGCCGGCAGGCCGTGAGTTGTTGGACTTGGGCCCTGTTGCGAGCCTCGTCTGAGCAGCGATTTGGAAACGACCGTGTGGGCTCATCGGAGATCTCACCTCCGTGCTAAGACGTGACCCAGCCCACCGTCAATTCCGATCACTTGGCCGGTGATCCAATCGTTCTCAGAGTCGAGTAGCCAACTCACCAGGGAAGCGACTTTCTCCGGTTCGCCAAGGCGACCCAATGCGTGCAATTTCGCCGAAGCCGTTGCGCTAGCAGGATTGTCCCAGATCGGTCGAGTCAGTTCCGTACGAATCAGTCCCGGGCTGACGACGTTCACGCGGATGTTCTGTGGGGCGTAAGTTGCTGCTGCCGAACGGGCGAGACCGATCACTCCTGCTTTCGCGGCTGCAATCGCTTCATGATTTTGAATACCGATCTCCGCGGCCGCCGAGGCGAACAACACGATTGCTCCGCCACGTTCCCGAAGCATTTTGGATCCAACACGAACTGTGGCAAACGCCGTGAACAAATTCGTTTCAACAACTTGGCGGAAGTCCTCGTCAGTCGTGAGGTGCGCCGGTTTCAAAAGCAGCGAACCAATGCAGTTTACGAACGCGTGAAAACCACCTGACGACTCACCTGCCTCCCCGAGGGACTCTTCTAATTGCTGCGAACTGGACGGGTCAACCCTGGCAAAGGGTTGAGCGAGTTCCAGTGACAGCAGACGCAGTTTTTCAGCATTTCGACCGACCAGAAGAACGCTCTGCCCGTCTCGGATTAAAGGCTGCTGTTGTGTCTGGGTCAAGGGTCTCGAGACCCGAAAATGTGTCAAAACTGTATTGCTAACGCGGAGTTGTGCCTGTATACTACCATACTTTGCCTAGCAGGGAAGAGGAAGGTACGTGCTTTAGCTGAGGGACGATGCGCTTCACA
>JABMOB010000038.1 GCA_013204345.1 Parcubacteria group bacterium
CAGGTCACATCGATTCAGTTTATTGGCTCGACCGACAACATGATCAGTTGCAGCGGCGACAAAACAGTCAAGATGCACCGATCGATCAGCGGCGACAACTACCGCAGTTTTCTCGGCGAAACGGATTTCATTTATTCCACGGCGTGTACGCGAGACGAGTCACTGGCAATTGCCGGTGGTGAGGACGGCGTGTTCCGAGTCTGGAATGGAACGAATGCTCAGATTTTATTCCAATTTAATCCACCGAAAACCGCTGGAGAAACTGTGCACGCAAAGGCGCAGTAATTCATTGGCACATTCGTTGTGGGATCTGCCAATCGCCGCCACAACAAACACGTTTTGACACTCGCCGGCCGATTGCCCGAGGAACTGATCGCGATTCAAAAAAACTCCATTTCCTAAGGTTCGCAATCACCGTTTTCAACACTGGTCGAAGGCGGAAGCCGTTCACGCGAATTGGCCGGTAGAGCAATCCACGTCGGCGGAAACCACTGCGGGACTTCGACGGTTCGCAGATCTGGCGAACTCTATTTGAACAATTGAAAACCAACAAACATCTCATGGACGGCAACGGAGTACCGTATTGGTCAGATTGGATCGGTCCCATGATTCGTTAGACGGTGATGATTCACAGAAGGCAGACGTTGAATGTCACGTCATAGGGACGGCGTGTCTTTAGCGACTGACGCTTCCCCTGCAAACGTTCCTGTTCAGGGTCACACATGTCGGAGCAACTCAATCAACGCCTGCTTGAAGAATTGACGAAACTCAAACTGATTGATTCGCATACACATATCAACCCTCATTCGCCTGCATCCTCAACGCTGGCTGACATCCTAGGGTATCACTACTACACCGAGTTGGCTCATTCGGCCGGGATGCCCAAATCTCGGATCGAGGAATCAGGTCTTGCCGACAAAGACAAGGTCGGACGGATGGTGGATCTTCTCTCTGCTCTAGACAACACCATTCAAGTCAGCTGGCTTGTTGAAATCTGTCGCAAGTTCTTTGGGTTTGCGGACGACCAAATTACACCGAGCAACTGGGAGTCGTTGTACGACCATGCGGCCGCGAAAATGGCTGAGCCCGACTGGGAAAATCAGTGCCTGAATCAGTCGGGGATCGAACGCATTTTTCTGACAAACGATTTCGACGATCCGCTCACGGGATTTGACACTCAACGGTATCTCCCGTGTCTGCGCA
>JABMOB010000024.1 GCA_013204345.1 Parcubacteria group bacterium
ATTTATTACCAAAATATTTGTATTATTTCTTTTTGAGTTTTGATTTAATTCAAATTTCAAAAACCGCCAATATACCACTCATCAATAATCCAGATATTTATTCTATACAAATTCCTCTCCCTCCTCTCGAAACCCAACATCAAATAGTAGAAAAACTTGACCGACAAATGCAAGCGCTGGAAGGTGTGCGACTCTTGAAATCCGAAGCCGAAAAGCGGATTGAAGAAATTTTGGCGGGAGTGTGGGGAGAATTATCTTTAGGAAATGATAATGAAAAATAATATGCAAGAAATTATATGTTCAAATTATAAAAAAGTTTTCAAAGTCGATGAGGCTGGTTTTGCCGATATTGATGAATGGACAAGTTACTGTTAAATATAACAAATATGGATCCACTCAAAACAAATGGTTTGATAATACAGAATTTTCCGCAAGAGAAATATGAATCTATTCACCATATTTTGAGTAGCAAATATGCGGAAAAGAAAGAGTACGAACATTTTTCAGGAGCGTGGAATGCTATCGCTTATCGGTACAAAGCTACAATTGACCACGGAAATGATTTCGTCAAATTATTAAAATTATATGGAACAGCACCACAGCCAGAAAAAAGATATTTACAAGAACAAGCTCTTTTTAATCATTTCAGTTCATGCTTTTCAGTTTTTGAATCCATGTGTTATGGATTTTTTGCGATAGGATCAATTGTTAGTCCAGAATATTTTTCTATTAACGACCCAGCAGATCAACGAAAAATATCTCCAGAAACAACAAAAAGAACTTTTCAAAAGGCATTTCCTGATGAACAAATCACTAAAACATTAATTGAGTTAATTGCCGATTCAGAATTTGAAAATATTAGAAATACTAGGAATATTCTTACTCATCGAACAGCACCAGGAAGAAAGATTTATCTACACATAGGAGAAGATGAATCACTCCCAACAGAATGGAAATTGAACAATAAACCCTTAAATGAATTGATAGTCAAATCAAACGAGGACAATATGAAAAGGCTTTTAAATAATTTACTAACTGCAGGAGAAATGTTTTGCATATCACATTTATAATTATATGGCACGTAAAAATATTTTAAAAATACCAGCTAAGATAAAGGAGCAAATAGAAACATTTAGTCAGGATGATGTTGTTGTGGCTTGTGTAAAATATATTCCAAATGAAGAAATTCATAAATACAAACACTTAAACATGCGCTATATCAACGGCGAGCTAGTTCTTCCACCTTCAAAAACTCCAAATCCCAATACCGGAAAATTTTCTCGGGCAAACCTAGAAGGTTTGGAGAAAAAAAGAACTGATTTACCAAAAATCTCAAAAGAATTTAGCTCTGAAGCGCCAAATTGGAATGGAAATGGAACTCACGCTGTTTCGTATTCGCGAGATGTATATCAAAAGGATTTTTATCCACCCAAAGAAGTTGAATTAAAAATTGAGCAAATAGAAAAAAGAGAGCATGGTTTCAAAATAAAATTTTTAATAGATCAGGTAATTAATCGAAATACTTCAAATTTTGAAAAAGAATTATTGTATAACCTAAATTTATTACAAGAAAACGTTGGAATGATAGATGTCTTTCCGAGCATTGCAACTTTGGCAGATTATGCAAAAACCGTTTATATTGATTGGGAAATATTACCACCAGGAACTGTTGATGAGATTATAGAGGCTTTGTTAAAAAACCAAAAAACAGGAAGTATTACTCCGGATCAAGTAAAAGTAATGAGGGAAAGAATAGGTGTCATGTCAAAATTAAAGCCCGTTGTGTATATAAAAGGGACAAGTGGTTTTTTAAGATATTTTGGGGCAAAGTTCGGAGACGATTTTGTTGTTTTTGAAAATATAAAATATGGAAACGCCCTGTATGTAATGTATGATTCATGGGTGGAGCTAAGTAAAAAAAGTAGGACAGAATTACTAAATGGACCAAGAGAAGATTTTGAACGCATAGAGCATAGAGATGGATGGGGAGATGTTTTACAAAAATTTGTTAGAGAATATAGGCGTAAAAATAAAAATTAAACTATGAATGAAGAGGCATTTGAAAAAAGAGGAGAAAAGCTTAATATTAAATAGTCCCGCCTGCTTCCGTTCCCGTTCCGTTTGAGAAAAGGAAAAGCGGAAGGGGGGTTTGGGGGGAATTCCGCTTTTCCTTTGCGAAATCAAATTGAGGACAGCCCCGTCACCTGCCTGAATACTTGGAAGGCAGAACACCGCAGAAAAATACTCTTTTCATTAAAAGAAGAAAAAATCGGGCGCGCGCAAAATGAAAAGAGCAAAGAGTATTTTTCTGTGGTGTGGCGAGCTTGTCGAGCAGTGGCGGGGCTGGCTTCCTTATTGGGGGGTTTTCTCAAAAAAAGTTCGAACATCAATCAAAAAACACCGCAAATTGAAACTTCCTGTTTTGTGAGGTCGCTACGCGACCGAACGGGGCGGGGCAAAGCAGAAAGAATATGGTGTCGCTTCGCGACAAATTGGGATGGTGAAGAAAAAGAAAAGCGCG
>JABMOB010000025.1 GCA_013204345.1 Parcubacteria group bacterium
CCCCGCTTTGTCCGTTTCTTCTGATTCCGAATTTTGGCGGAGGCGGAGAGATTCGAACTCTCGGTGGGTTTCCCCACACACGCTTTCCAAGCGTGCGCACTAGACCGCTATGCGACGCCTCCACGTGTATTCAATTATACATATTACTCCTAACTTCTTGGTAAGCGTCTTTCCAAGGTCTAATATACTACACATTTAAATCCGGCTTGGAAAGTTCTGGTTCAGAAACACAAACACACACTTTGGTCTTTTTTGCTTTATACATAGCCTTGTCCGCCAAGTCAACAATTTTTTCCAAAGAAAGGCCGTCCTTTATAGTAACAACGCCGATAGACAAAGACACCTTCAAACCCGGAGTTTCTGGAAAGGAAAGTTCTGATATCACTCTACATATTTCCTCCGCCTTTTTCACCACGTCTGACTGCCCTGCCCCAATCAAAACAATAGCAAACTCGTCTCCTCCCCAGCGAGCTGTAATATCATCCTCTCTTAAGGTCTTCATTATTTTATGAGCAACTTCCCTCAAGACATCGTCCCCAACAAAATGGCCGTATGTATCATTCACGGACTTGAAGTTGTTCATGTCACAGAAAAGCACACTCACCTCTCCTAAACTAGCAGCCTTTCGTCTTTTATCGTTTTTAATATTTTTTACCAAATCTGTATAGGTATAGATAGCGTCTTCAAAAAATGCCCGTGTTTTCAAACCAGTGAGCTTGTCGTGTATCAAGTTTTTCTCCAAAAGAAAAATCTGAGTTTCCAACTGATCAATTTTTTTTAATAACTCTTCTTTTTCAGAATTGTTGTCCATATTTTACAAGTTTGAACTTTTTATTTCATACCTCGCAATATTGAGATTCTTTCCTCAACAGGAGGATGAGTATTAAACCATTTATTCATTCCGCTAAGAGATTTTGTGCCAAATGGGTTGGAAATAAAAAGATGAGCGGTGGCATTGTTGGCATGCACCATTGGTGCACTGTATCCTGAAATTTTCTCCAAAGCTCCAGCCAGACCTTCCGGATAACGTGTCAAAAGAGCGCCAGAAGCATCTGCCAAAAATTCCCTCTTTCTAGAAATCGCCAACTGTATCAACGTTGCAACAACAGGAGAAAGAATAGTGAGAATGATTCCAATAATCATAATTGCCACCCCAAGACCACCCCCGCCTTCCCTACTACGTCCACCATGACCAAAAAATGAGGCCCTAATAAAGATATGAGAAAGAATAGTGACAAACCCGACCAGAACCACAATAATAGTCGCAATTAAAATATCCCTATTGCCAATATGAGAAAGTTCGTGAGAAATAACTCCCTCAAGTTCGGTTTTGGTCATCATACCCAAAAGCCCAGAGGTGACAGCGATAGAAGCGTGCTCTTTGTTTCTTCCGGTAGCAAAAGCATTCGGCATTGGGTCGGCAATAATATAAATTTTAGGCATAGGTAGACCAGCCGTGATGGAAAGATTTTCTGTGACATTCCAAAAATCTGGTGCGTCGGATTTATTTTCTACAAGTTTTGCTCTGTACATACCAAGTGCTATCTTATCCGAGTACCAGTAACTCCAAATGTTCATCAGCACACTAAAAATTATTGCAAAATACAAAATAGCCGCACTATCATAATAGAACGAGAAAAACCAACCTATAGCCACAACAACAACCATAAACAAAGCCATCAAAAGCCAAGTTTTGCGCACATTTGAATCTTGATAGGTATAAAGGGTTGCCATGGTTTATTTTATACGTGTATAAACCATTAGAAAATCTAAAGTTTATTTCACGGGTTAAAAAATTCTAGTAGAATTGAATTTTCTTAAAACTTCACTTCCACAGGATTCTTTGCAGCTTCTTCATCACCGAGATTGAAAAATTCCATTTTTGAAAATTTGAAAGCGTTGGCAATAATATTTCCAGGGAAAGAACTTATCCTTATATTCAAGTCACGAACATTACCATTATAAAATCTTCTAGCAGCTTGAACCTTGTTTTCTGTATCAGTAAGTTCATTTTGCAAACCCAAGAAATTTTGATTAGCTTTCAAATATGGATACGCCTCAGCTACAGCAAAAAGAGATTTCAATGCACCAGAAAGCATATTTTCTGCTTCCCCTTTTTCTTCCAAAGAACCTGCTCCCATAGCAGCACTTCTAGCCCGCGTAACACTTTCAAACGCAGTTTTTTCATGTGCAGCGTATGCTTTTACTGTATTTACAAGATTCGGAATAAGATCATAACGACGTTTCAATTGTACGTCGATATCTGCCCAAGCTTCTTTTGCACGATTGATAAGAGAAATAAAACCATTGTAAGAAAATATACCCCAAAGTAAGATGAGAAATAATACTATAATAATCGCCGTCGTCATATGTGTATATAATTAATATTAATCAAACTACTAGGATAATTATAGCATAAAAGAATTGTGTAAACCTATCCCCGTAATAGGAACATGCCATTCTCACCTTCTTTAAATAAAGTCTGCACAGATATAACAAAAACCCCACGCAAGCGCGGGGCTGAGAGAACATGGGGAAACAATTGTCATTCAGCTGACATGTTCGAGCTCAAGTTCCAAACGATAGGCTTCTTCGACACTAGAGCCAATGTCAGTGAACGAAGATTTTGACTTCTCGAGGAAGAATTGCAGGCTATCCAAAAATACTCCCCTCATCTCCAAATCATCCTTGGCGAGATTCAGGAATACCAACGCCACGATTCTGTATATATCTCTCAGTGAGATATTTTTGGACATAATTAACTCAAGATCTTCTCCTGGAACTGTAACTCCACCTTGTCTGATCTCGTTTAAAACGAGGCTCGTTACCGCCATGAAATTATCTTCGGTAACCGGCAAAATGACCTGTCGATAAAAAATCTGGTCTGTCGCAAATGACATGTCTATATCCTTTTTTCTTATATGGATCGAGATGTTTTGAGCACATTTTGAGCACGGAACAATACCCTATATATGGTACCATAAGTAAAATTATTAGTCAAATGAAATATAACCAACCACTATAATGTTACGATATATCGTAA
>JABMOB010000026.1 GCA_013204345.1 Parcubacteria group bacterium
AAATCATTTTCAGATATTTTCCCCAAAATTTCTACAATTTTTTCAATATGAATTTTAGTAGATTCTTTGGAATTATCTTTTCCTAAAAGTTTTTCTGTCTCAATCGTTGGTTTCTGTAAAAAATACGATAGTTCACCAGAGGTTTCCATATCCCCCACCTCGCAGGCGACAGAAACTCTATCTTTAATAACCGGAATTATTTTTGTGATTATTGAATGGTACAGCGGAGAATTTTTAATTGCATTAGAAAGATATTTTTCTATAGAAGCTTTAAAATCGTCATCGGATAACATCAAAAGATGTTCCCGATTTACCCATTTTAGTTTTTCTTCATTAAATCTCCCCCCCGCTTTATGTATCTGTTCAAGTTTAAATAAACTTACAAATTCTTGCACTGTTAGCACTTCTTTTTCATCACCAGGGTTCCAACCAATAAAAGCGAGAAAATTGACCATCGCCGAGGCTAAATAACCTTCTTTACGATATTCTAAAATATCTTTAGCACCATCTCTTTTACCGAGCTTTTTTTTGCCGTCAGGGGTCATAATAGGTGGTAGAGTGACAAATTCAGGTCTCTTGATGTCCAGAGCATCATAAAGAGACAGAAATTTTGGGGTAGAAGAAATAAATTCATCAGCTCTAAAAATATGAGTGACCCCCATTTCTAAATCATCGATAATATGGGCAAAGTTATATGTAGGATATCCGTCACTTTTGATAAGTATAAAATCGTCCAGAGCTTCCGGGCCAGCCTTTAGATCCCCACGCACAAGATCGTGCCATTCATACGACTTTATTTGCGACACCTTGAGCCTGAGAGCTTGCGCCCCATCCCAAACAGGAGGATTTTCCGGTCTATGATCTCTATACAAAAAAGCCTTGTGTTCTTCTTCGGCTGTTTTTCTAAACTTTTCCAATTCCCCTTCTGTGTATGGGTCTGCATATGCAAGCCCTTTTTCCACAAGAATACGAGCGTATTTTTTATAGTTTTCTAGACGTTTTGATTGAAAATATGGAGCACTTGGCCCTCCAATATCAGGACCTTCATCCCATATAATTCCAAGCCATTTCAAAGACTCCATTATGTGTTCTACCGAGCCTTCCACCTCACGTTCTTTGTCGGTATCCTCAACCCTAAGAATAAATTTTCCATTATTTTGCTTAGCATAGGCCCAAGCAAAAAGGGCGGTCCTTACACCACCTACATGCAAAAACCCTGTGGGAGAAGGGGCAAATCTAGTTACAATTTTCTGTTTTTTGGAAAATATACCCATTATATAATTTTATTCATAGCTATTCGTATAATTCGTAACATTCGCTCGCTTGCGCGTACACGCAGGCAGGTATATTAGTATGTTTATCTTTATTTTTCGTGCCGCAAAGCTATTGTCAATATTTCTTTGGCGATTTTTTCCGCAGCATCGGGGTGATTGAAAGACTCTGTCCCTTTCTTCATGGCTTCTCTTCCTGTGGAACTGTCCATAAGACGGTTGATTTCAGAAACAAGAATATTGGCTGATAAGTTTTCTTCTTCAACAACTACACACGCACCGCTTCTAGCATACGCAAAAGCATTTTTTCTCTGATGGTCACCGTTAGTATCCGTAATAGGAATAATAATTGAAGGAATCTTCCATGAGGCAATTTCAAATATAGTTGAACCAGCCCTAGATATAACGATATTAGCCGCCCCAGCCGCCATACGCATCCCAAGAACATTTAAATAATCGAATGGTTTATACCTATTTTCATGAGGATTATCACGAAGCATAACACTAGCACGCTCCGTAACCTGTTTTAAATTTTTTCTTCCAACTTGATGTATTACCTCAAAGCGCTCCACCAACCGTGGAAGTGCATCCACGATTGTCTCATTTATAATTTGTGAACCAAGAGATCCTCCTAAAATAAACAAAACCGGCGTATTGTCTTCTAATTTTAAAAATTCTCGTGCACCAGTTTTTAATGGTTGAATCAATTCTTTGCGAACGGGATTGCCTGTATAAGCCACTTTTTCTTTAGGAAAATATTCTGCAGCCTCAGGATAAGACACTGCAATCTTCTCAGCAAATTTACCGGCCCAAAGATTTACTCTTCCTGGTACACTATCTGATTCATGAATTACCACAGGTATACGAAAAACTTTTGCCGCGAAAAGCGCTGGAAAGCTTGCATACCCACCTTTACTAAAGACAACATCTGGATAAATATTAAAAACTTCCCAAAGCGAACCCAAAACTCCCCAAAACGTTTTAAACAAATCAAAAAAGTTTAAAATAGAAAAATACCTTCGAATTTTACCGGCAGAATTTTTTTTAAAAGTAATACTGTTGTCAAAAAGGGTACCTGCGTTGTAAGGACTATTGGACATATAGTAAATATCCGCATTCATAAGCCGATTTTCCTTCCTAAGTTTATTTATAGCTTCCGCAATAGCAATAATTGGATAGAAATGCCCACCACTACCACCGCCTGTAAGTAAAATTTTCATCTCTTTTGATATTTAGAAATATTTAATACGATACCTATCTCAGCTAAAGTCATAAAAAGTGCCGTTCCACCATGACTAACAAATACAAGCGGTATACCAGAAAGTGGCAAAACACCGAGAATTGCACCAATGTTTACAAATGACTGAGATATGATAAGTATAACAATTCCAACGACCAAAAGTCTACCGAAGGAATCTGGCGCTTTTATAGATATTTTGAGACCCCTAAATGCAAAAAATAAAAATAATAATATAATCGATGATGCTCCAATAAAACCAAACTCCTCACCAGCAACAGCGAAAATAGAGTCCCCTATTGGCTCCGGTAGAAAATTAAACTTCTGAACACTTTGTCCAAATCCCCTACCTCCTATACCTCCTGAACCAATTGCAATTAGCGATTGCTGAATCTGATAACCTGAACCCAAAGAATCTTTTGAAGGATCCAAAAAAGTTGTTATTCTATCTTTTATATATGGTCTAAATAAGGAAAGGATCAATACCCCACAAAAAACTGCGAGCAAAAGAAGCCCAACATGCCTCCAAAGTGCCCCAGCTACGACAAACATAGCTAACCCAGCAAAAAAGATCACAATAAAGGTGCCAGTGTCAGGTTGTTTCAAAAGTATAAGACCTGTAATCCCAGTAATACCAATAAAAGAAAGTAGTCCATATGAAAATGAGGTGACTTTTTCTTTTATCCCAGACATCCACGCCGCAAAATATATAATAAAACCAATTTTCAACAATTCTGCAGGCTGAAAAGAAAATCCTGCTATAACAATCCATCTTTGTGCACCACCATGGGTAAAACCGAGTCCAGGCACAAAAACTAAAAGTGTTAGAACAATACTTGCCAGAAAAATAAAAAGTGCGTATTTACGCCAAAATCGATAATGTATCTTAGAATTGATAATTAAAGCAATCGTACCTAAAAATAATCCGAAAAAAGCCTGATTAAAGGCGACACTAGAAAATTCAGCGCCGTCTCTTGCCAAAAGCCCAAGAGAAGCTGAACTAAAAATAAAAAAACCTCCTACTGTTAAAAGGATAACTGCAATCAAAAATGGTTTATCAAAAGAAACTGTTTTCATGTTGGTTTACCCTGTTAAATATGATTTGTATTACAAATCATAACTTTAAATTCTATTTAATCTAAAATCTCCGTAATTGTAACATACGAGCACAGCAAAATATTATGATATTTAAAGTTATTTAACAGGGTGAATTATAACACGGGTCAGAATAAGATTTTTGTAATATAATAAGGTCTTACAAATAACACACACACCAATGTCAAAAATTAAAAAAGTAATCATCCCAGTAGCAGGTCTTGGCACAAGATTTCTCCCTGCAACAAAAGCTCAACCAAAAGAAATGCTTCCAATAGTAGACAAACCAATTATCCAATACATTATTGAAAGTGCAGTAGAATCTGGAATTGAAGACATTATTCTTGTCACCGGAAAAACAAAACGTGCGATAGAAGACCATTTTGACCAAGATGAATTTCTTGAGCGGTATCTTATTGAGGCAGGCAAAGAAAAATATGCTGAGAAAATAAGAAAAATATCAAAGCTCGCTAATTTTATCTATATTCGTCAAAAAGGCCCGTATGGAAATGGTACCCCTGTTTTGAATGCTAAACATATTATTGGAGACGAACCCTTTGCTGTGCTTTGGGGAGATGATATTTGGAACACACCGCGTGTACCACACCTGAAACAACTCATGGATGTTTTTGAAAAATATGGTGATCCTGTAATTTCTGCAATGATGACTGATGACGAAGGTACTGGAAAATATGGGATTATCGATGGAGTAAAAATTGGCGATGATACATATGAAGTAAAATCAATCATTGAAAAACCTGGAGCAGAAAAAGCCCCTTCGCGAATTGCTTCTCTTGGTGGATATATTTTTACACCGGACATTTTTCTAGAACTGGAGAAAACTCCCGTAGGAAAAGGGAATGAATTATGGCTCGTTGATGCTATCGCCCGCTTACTTGAAAAACGACCGATTTACGCAAAAATTATAGATGGAGATTATATGGATATTGGCTCAAAATTAGGTTTCCTTAAAGCCAATGTGCATTTTGGTTTAAATGATGCAGATGTAAAAGATGAGCTAAAAAAATATTTGAAAGAAGTTTTGAAATGAAAAACCGTCACATTCAGTAACGGCTATCGTTTTGACATTTTTAGTTCAAATTACCGATAATGTAGATAAGAAACAAACAAAAGAAGGGCAACCCCTCCCAAAGAACAAAAAACTCCTCCGATAATGTAGTTACGTTGGTGCTTATAACCATAAACAGAGACCAGAGGATTATTTGAGTCCAACACGCACCGTAGACCACCAAGGACCATGACCAGAGCAACGATACATAGGAAGATTATCATCAGATTTTCTCCTTATATTAAAAACCTGATCATATATAAACATATTCACCAAACTAAATCAAACCTACCCAACCAACGCCAAAATCATTCCTAAAATAGCAAAGATTACCCCTATAACCCAAAAACGCATCACAACCTTATAAGACGGCCAACCAAGAGCTTCAAAGTGATGATGAATTGGTGCGATAAGAAAAACTTTTTTGCCATTTCTAAACTTTTTTGACGTAAGCTGAATAACATCCGACAAAGATGTCAAAATAAGTGGCATAGCGATAATAGGCAGTACCAGTATTCCATAACCACCACCGAGAGAATCTGTCATAAAAGCCACGACGGCCAAAGTCATAGTCAACCCCATCGTTCCAGTTTCAGACATATAAAATCTAGCTGGAGGAATATTAAACCATAAAAAGGCTAGTATACCACCGACAATCAAAGCACAAAAAGCCGCGAGATTTATTTGATTTTGTGAAAATGCGATCCCCGCATAAGCGGCAAACATAGTAGCAAAAACCCCGCCAGCAAGACCATCTAATCCATCTATCACTCCACCAGAATAAATACCGACAGTAACCAAAGAAAAGAAAATTATGAAAAACCAACCAAGCGGTATTCCCCCACCCCAAGCCATCGGTAAACCGATTGAGGAAACATCCAATTTAAAGAAAAACCAAGCCCCACAAAGAAGTCCTATAACAGAAACTATAACTAAACGTTTTTTTAGTGACAAACCGCCTGCAATATGTCCACCAGTTCCCTTTACTTCCAAAAAATCGTCAACAAGTCCCACTAAAGCACCCACAATAAGAGTAGCTAGAGGGATCCACGTTTGGTTTCTACTTAAAAAATCTAGCTTACTAATAATGTCTCCTGGAAAAAATTTTGAGACTAGCCATATACCCACAATAGTAAGAGCCGCACTAAACCAAATGACTATTCCACCCATCTTAGGAGTTCCTACTTCTTTATTTTTATGAAGCTCGTTGAAGATAGGCGTGGCTCGTCCATCCGGAGCAACTTTGCCAGATTTTTTCTTCCACATCTCATGTTTATAAAGATATTTTGTGAGAATAGGAGTAAAAACCACACCAACAATAAAGGCAATAATTGATGGAAGAAAAACTTTTATAACATTTATGATCATTGGATTGTATTATAGCTATCTAAATGTGATTTGGCAAAAAATCTTTTACTGATCTATATACTTCATCGTGGCATCAACAATTTTTGACACATCGTCAAACCGACCGTCATAAGTAGAACCAAAAACAGAAATAATAATAGGACGGCCTAGAAACGGATCTATTGCTATCACCAAATTTCCACCAGCAAGATTCGTATAACCTGTTTTAGAGGCGATAATACCAGGAATTTTGTCTATATCAATATTTGTATTTTTCGCGTAATGTGAAATATTATTCAAAGACTCGATTTTAACCGAACCATGTTTTGTAGATTCAACAATTTCCGGATGATTTTTTAAAATATATTCCATAAGTATTGCCATATCTTTTGCCGAACCGACGGCTCCTGGCAAAGTATCCTCGGTATCCAAACCATCTTCATTCAAAAAATAAGTTTGTGTCAGCCCAAGTGACTCGGCTTTTTCATTCATTTTTTTAACAAATTCTGCTCTACCAATATCCAGATTTTCTCCAGGATTACCGTTGATCACAGAACCAACAACAGAAGCGACCGCACGAGCACCATCGTTGGACGAAACAGTCAAAGTAAAATTGAGCAGGTTCTTTAGATTCCATCTCTCTTGAGAAAAAAGTCCTGTGTCCCCTTCTTCAGCCAAAAACTCTTTATCGATTTCAATTACGGTATATGGAGGAACAAGATCAATCGCTGTGATAGCCATCATAAGTTTGGCAACAGAAGCCAGAGGAACTTTTTTGTCTGGATTAAAGGCATATAGAGGAGTTTTGTTTACAATATCCCATACAAATACAGACTGGGCTGATAGTTTTATATTTTTGAATGGATCTACAAAAACTTTCTCTGGTTTTTTTTCAATATTTTTTACCAACTTTGAAGTACTGTTTGCATAAAAAATACCAAACAATATAATCAGGGCGAAAAAAATTGTTGCCAGCGCAACAAAAGTAGATTTCTTTTCAAAAAAATTTACCTTCCGGTTTTGTTCGTCCATTTTTAATTTAGTTGTGTTGTCTCCGTATTTTCCACTTCTACTTGAGCATCATCATCCTCTTTTTTTTCCTGTTCAATAACCTCTTCCACTTCCCTTTTAACCTCTACATATTCGGGCAAATCCTCTATCTTTGAGATACCCATAAAAGAAAGTACCTCAAACGTTGGCTTATAGAGAAAAGAACGAGCATCATTAGTATTTTGAATCCTCTCTACTAAACCCCTTATGAGCAGATTACGTAGAATAAAATTTGAATTAACTCCGCGAATATAGTCTATTTCTCGGCGACTAATAGGTCCTTTATACAGAATAATAGACAATGTTTCAAGCCCGGCACGCCCCAAGTCACGAGTAAGCTCTTCTTTGGTGACAGCTGAAATAAGATCTGACATTTCTGGTGAAGTTCTAAGCTCTACTTCATCATCTTTTCTCATAAGTACCAATCCCCTGTCCGATAATTTGTTTTCTAAAACAACAAGAGCTTCTGAAACTTTTTCAGACGTCTCACCAATAAGTTCAGATATTTTTTTAATAGAAACCGGCTCACTTTTGAAAAACAATAACGCTTCTATTTTTGCATCTATTGTTGATTTTGTTTTGTTTTGATTTTCTTCTTGCATGATTTTTGTATTTACTTTAAGAACTTTATAGACTTTTGACTTTTAGACTAACAGGATCTACATGTAGTTTGGCACATGTAAATCCTGTGTCTGCATATCTATATCATCAAACATTTTGTCTTGAGTCACAGCAATAACCCCTTGCTTCACAAGCTCCAACATTGCCAAAAAACTAACTATAACATTTACTTTTTCTTCTTTGCCAATACCGGAAAAATTCTTGAAACTCATCTTGAGACTTGATTTTACCCTTTCTGTGAGTCTAACGATAGTCTCCTCAAGACTCAAAACTTTTTTCACAACTACATTAGCAAGTTTTTCAACCTTAGGTACATTTTTCAAGACCTCTTTTATAGAAGCAAGTACGCCAGACGAAGTGATAGTTTTCTCGGGAGAAAACACAGGCTCTATATTTTTACTTGGCATCTTTTCAAACATAATTTCTTTGCCAAAAGTGTTTTTAACGTGAATACTCAGGTCCTTTATACGTTTGTAAAGTTTAAGTCTTTTTTCCAAATCTTCGATACTCGATTCTTCTTCCAAAGTAAGATCTAGAGTTGGTAAAAGCGATTTTGATTTTATAAGCAAAAGAGTAGAAGCAATCAATATAAAATGAGCACTTTCTGCTATAGGAAAATTCTGAATACTCTTTACGTATTCAATATAATCATCCGTAACCTTCGCAAGCGAAATGTCACTAATAAAAAGCTTCCTCTTTTCAATGAGATTCAAAAGGAGATCCAGAGGACCTTGAAATACTTCCGTTTTTACACTATATGAAGTCGTTTCCACCCTTTAATTATAACACTTTTTAGGATTATACACACTTGACATTTTCAATTTAAGTTATAATGTCAAAGGTGAACTGATCTTTAACATGAAAACCCAGAAAGGAACTTACATATGTTGAGAGTCGCAAAATTTGGCGGAACGTCATTGGCAAATGGTGCACAAATAAAAAAGGTCATTGGTATCATCAAAAAAGACCCCTGTCGTAGAGCAATCGTTGTTTCGGCTCCAGGCAAAAGACACCCCAGAGATCAAAAGATTACTGATTTGCTTTTGCGCATCAGTGACCACAATCACACCAGAAATGATCTTCACGAAATTGGTTATGTTGATATGATAACCGTTCGTTTTGAAGAAATCGTCAAAGAACTCGGACTAGAAATCGATATCAAGCAAATATTTGGCGACATTTTGGAAAAAGTATCAAAATTGGGTCCACTTCTTGCGCGTGAATATTTAGCGAGCAGAGGTGAATACCTAAACGCCATAATCATCGCGAAAGCTCTTGGTTTTGAGTTCATTGACGCTGATGAGTTCATCCATCTCGACGAAAAAGGACGCTACGACCAAAAGAGGACGGCTAACGCAGCCCAAAAAATAGGTCTCGTCGAAAAGGTGGAAAAAGGTATCGTGGTTCCCGGTTTCTATGGAATTGACGCGCAGGAAAATATCCGAACATTTCCACGAGGAGGTTCTGATATTACTGGCGCTATTGTCTCAGCCGTGCTTCATGCAGACATGTATGAAAATTGGACAGATAAACCAGGTGTTCTCATGACCGATCCATCAATCGTACCCGATGCAAGAACAATCTCCCAAATGAACTATTCTGAGCTCAGAGAATTGACTTATATGGGGGCAAACGTCTTTCAAGACGAAGCTGTATTCCCTGTCCGTGAACTTGATATTCCAATCAATGTACGAGACACCAACAATCCGGGTCACCCAGGTACTTTGATTGTAGCAAAATCGAATGATGAACCAAACAATCTCTGTCCAATAACGGGAATAGCGGGACGGAAGAATTTTACCGTCATTAGTATGAGTAGGGCACTAATGAATCAAGAGATTGGATTTGTCCGACGTGTATGCTCAATTATGGAAGAAGAGGGTGTGAGTTTTGAACATATGCCGACCAGTATTGACTCTCTGTCCATTATTATTTCTGGAGATCAATTTGCGGGTAAAGAGACTCTCCCATCGCGGATAGATCAGGAAATGAGGCCTGATGGACTGGTCACTCAGCACGGCATCTCACTCATTTGCGTAGTAGGGAGAGCAATGGTCCATATTCCTGGGATAGCGGGGCGAGTGTTTGGCGCTCTTGGCCAGGCGAAGATCAATGTCAAAATCATCAATCAAGGCTCGAGTGAAACCAATATCATTATCGGTGTAAGCGACAGCGATTTTGAGAACGCGACCAGAGTCATCTACAATGAATTCGTTGTTTGAGCTGAACCACACAACCCCCAAGGCGTTATGCTTTGAGGGGTTGTTTTTATTTTATTCTTTTCTCTTCCAACCAATCTGGTACTGGGACGAAAGTTATACTTTCCCAACCATCTATCTCGTCCTCAGTAACATCAAAATCTTTTTGGTATGCGTTTTCTACACTTCCATGAAGAGCCTTTCCCCAATCAAACTTTAGTTTTTTCGCAACTTTTTTTATTTCTTCTTCCGTCGACGACTCAATTTCGACAAACGTTGGTATCCACGGCCAAGTGTCTATTGTCACTTCACTGTCCCCTATCGCCCACTTTTCTCTTTTTGTTTCTTGATAAGATTTTTGTATCAAACCTAAAACCGAAAGAATTTGACAAGTTTTCTCAAAATCATCCACAACCACATTGATTTCTTTTGTGCCGTGAAGGGTTCTATCGTTTAATTGTTTATAGCTCAAGGTGATTTTGTCGCCTTCATCACGAACACGAACCCAGCCTCCAATTTTTCGGAGACGATTGTCAGCAAAATCAAAAACTTTCCTTTTCATTAGTCGCTCAGAGTAAATTAGCCTAGCGCCAATATCCTTGAGTTTATTTCTCAAGTCTTTGGAATCTATATCCAAAAATTTAGCCTCAATCTCCGTTTGCATAGACTCTCAGTCTAACGCAATTTATCACCAATTTCCATAGTGTCTTTTCATCACACATTGTCAAGGTTCAACCTTGACAATTTATAGCTTCCGGAAAATCATCTACTTCAATCACCTTCCCCAATCTTATATCAACTTTCTCAAAATCTTCGTAAATAATCATTCTGTTTTTTTGTCTATTTTAATCCCCAACTCCTTAAGTTGCCCGGCAGATATTTCTGCTGGAGAATCCATCATTAAGTCTTTACCCTCACCTGTCTTTGGAAATGCAATAACCTCACGAATGTTCGGCTCATTTTGAAGAATCATCATAATACGATCGATTCCTGGAGCAAATCCCCCATGCGGAGGAGCACCGAACGTAAACGCCTCAAGCATGTGACCAAATTTTAGTTTCTGCTTTTCTTCAGAAACACCAATAAGATCGAAGACTTGTTTCTGCTCAGCTCGATCATGTATACGGATACTACCAGATGAAAGCTCGTAACCATTCAACACAAGGTCATAAGAGTTTGCTCGTATAGAGAAGATATCTTCTCCTTTCATAAACTTTTCTTTGTCTTCTGGTTTTATAGAACAGAACGGATGATGTGTGGCCTGAATCTCACCGTCATCCTTTTTTTCAAACATTGGAAAATCAATCACCCAAACAAAAGACAACTCATCTGGATCGTTTTTATCTTTACGTAAATCCGGTTTATCATTACCGTATTTTTCCATCGATTCTTTGTAAGTAATACGAGGAAAAGGAGTTTCTGGTATTTTTTTATTGGAATAAAGTTTTTTAACTAACTCAATAAACATAGCCTCCGTGTATTGCAACACGTCTTCTTGTGTTACGAATGACATTTCAAAGTCCAACTGTGTAAATTCTGGCTGTCTATCTCCTCTTGTATCCTCATCACGCATACATCGAGCAATTTGGAAGTAGCGTTCAAAACCTGCAACCATAGAGAGTTGTTTAAATTGCTGAGGAGACTGCGGTAATGCATAAAATTTTCCCGGCTCAAGGCGCGACGGTACAACATATTCACGACTACCTTCCGGAGTCCCCTTCATAAGCATAGGGGTTTCAATCTCTACAAAATCGTTCTTGTGCATATAATCTCGGAAAAAAGTAATCACTTTGTCACGCATTCTAATGTTTTTTTGCATTCTTTCACTACGTAAATCAAGATACCGATATTTCAGACGCAACTCTTCGTTAATAGCCTTTGTTTCATTAATTTCAAATGGTGGTGTTTCAGCCTGATTAAGAATAGTTATTCCTAAAATCTCCAGCTCGATATCACCGTTCATTTTATCCTTTTGGATATTTTTTTCCGGGCGAGGATTAACTTTTCCCTGAACTTCAACAACCCACTCTGGTCGAAGTTTTTCACCAACTTCGTGAGCTTCTTTTGCGTTAGGTAAAATAACACCCTGAACTTTTCCAGACATATCACGGAAATCCAAGAAAATTAATTTCCCTTGGTCGCGACGAATATCCACCCAACCTTTGATTACGACCTCCTTACCTTCATACCCCTTTAAATCTTTTATATATGTTCTTTCCATATTTAGTTTTTAATTTGTTAAAAAAACGCCCTTACAAAACTACTCAAAATGAGCAATCTTGTAAGGACGTTCTCGTACCCCCTTCGCATAAAGCTTCGGCGGATCAAGGCGTGGTACCACCTTACTTTGTTTCCCAAAGGAAACCTCAATACAGCTTTAACGGGCTTACCCGTGGAGTTCTATTCACCCTGAAGCACAGTTGAAGGGCTTTCTTCCCCAGACTCAGCCTTGTTAAGGCGTCTTAGTCATTGTTGTTAATAATACTACAAATAACAAAGCAAGCAAGTTTAGTTATTTCAGTTTCAAACCAACTTTCTCTCGCACTTCTTCCATTTTTTTCTCGGCTTGAGCACGGATAACTTTTCCGCCTTCTTCCAAAATACTTAGAACGTAAGCTCGGTCCTTGGCGATTTTTTCTCGTTTTTCTCGCATAGGAGCAATAAACTCACTTAGGTTTTTTATAAGCAATTCTTTTGATTCTTTATACCCTATTCCACCTTTTTCATATCTTTTTCTCAAATCACTGAGTTCCGGCTCTTTGGTAAAGAAAGTGTGTAAACTAAAAACCTTATCTTCTTCTGGATTTTTGGCTTCGTCCACACCCTTGGAATCAGTTGGTATTCCCATCACGGCCTTTTTTATTTCTTCATCCGAAGCAAATAGCTCAATGGTATTTTTATAACTTTTTGACATTTTTTGTCCATCTGTACCAGGCACCGTTTTAACCTCCTCCAAAATATATGGCTCCGGTAATCTAAATGTCTCACCAAAAATACGATTAAACTTCTCGCCTGTATCTTTAGCAATTTCTAAATGTTGTTTTTGATCAAGTCCGACAGGCACTACATCAATATCGTGAATCAAAATATCTGCAGCCATGAGAATTGGGTAGTCAAAAAGCCCAACATTTATTTCTTTGCTCTTTGCCTCTGCATCTTTGAAAGCGTGAGCCCTCATAAGATATGGCATAGTGGTAATACAATTAAAAATCCAAGCGAGCTCGGCGACCTGAGGGACATCAGACTGTTTGAAAAGAATGGTTTTTTTAGGATCTAAACCAATAGCCAAATAATCCACGGCCAGCTCAAAAATCCTCTCTTCCAGCTCTTTTTTATTTTGTACCGATGTCAAAGCGTGCAAATCAGCGATAAAAATTGAGGACTGGTAATCATCCTGCAAATCCACAAACTGCTTCATAGCACCCAAGTAATTGCCCACATGAGGTCGTCCCGTAGGCTTAACACCAGATATTAAAGTTTTCTTATTTTTGGTCATTGAGAGAATAATACCAGAATAGTAGACCCTTTGAAAGATACTCATGTATCCTCACAAAATATAGACTACTCAACCTCAGCATTTAAATCTTGAAGTTTTTCTAAAAAGTTTTCATAACCTCGCTCGATAAGACTGATATTTTTCAAAATAGTTTTTCCTTCAGCAGCAAGAGCCGCGATAACATAAGCAAAACCAGCGCGTAGATCCGGAATTACGATTTCTTCTCCGTGAAATTTTGTCGGCCCTGTAATAACGGCGCTATGAATATGATGTAAACTACCAAAACGACACATGGAACCACCTAGGCAATTTTCGTGGACTTTTATATTTGCCCCCATCTTATTAAGTGCAACAACATAATCAAACCGATTTTCATAAACTGTTTCGTGGATAATAGAGACGCCAGGAGTCTGCGTCAAAAGAATAGAAAACGGTTGTTGCCAATCGGTAGCAAAACCAGGATAAACATTTGTTTCAATATTGATTGGACTAAGTTTCTTTCCACGCCAAAATGAAATACCGTCATTTTTTATTTCAAATTCCCCGCCAACTAATCGAAAATTATTGAGAAAGGTCATTAATTCAGCTTGACGAGCATTTTTCACAAATATTTTTCCGTTTGTAACAGCCGCCGCAATCGCCCACGAAGCCGCCTCCAATCTGTCTGGAATCGGCGTATGGTCAAAACCTTTGAGCTCCTTTACACCAACAATAGTAATCAGCCTATCGGTATCAACAGAAATAATCGCACCCATTTTTTGCAAAACAGAAATGAGGTCAATTATTTCTGGCTCGATAGCAGCACCAGAAAGTTCAGTGGTTCCTAGAGCCAATACAGCTGCCAGCAAAACCTGTTCTGTCGCTCCCACACTTGGATACGGAAGTTTTATTTTTGAACCAATAAGTTTTTTTGCCCTTATATGAAAACCTTTTTCAACATGTTCTATCTTTGCACCAAGTTGCTCCAAAGCAAGAAGATGAAAATCTACCGGGCGTTTACCAATCTCACAACCACCAAGCTCCGGCACATAAGCTTCACCCATTCGCGCCAAAAGTGGTCCGGCAAAAAGGATTGGAATGCGACTTTTTTTGTCTACAGAACGAAGTTTTTCTGGGTCTACAAGTTTAAGATTTTTTGCATTCAAATTATAAGTGGTTTTATCTACCTGTTCTACAGTTCCACCCAAAACAGAAATCATTTCAGAAACAATTTTCACATCACGAATAGAGGGTACATTTCGTAAAACGCAATTATCTTCAGTCAAAAGTGAAGCAACCATTATTTTTGAAACACTATTTTTTGCGCCACGAATCTCCACTGTACCGTGAAGAGGTTTGCCTCCTGTTATTGTAATACTGTCATTTTGCATTTTTTTGTTTTTTAATTGTACGCTTCACGTTCATAATCTTCGTGATCACAAGTTACTAAGTATTTTAAAAAATATTAATTTTCTAAAATACGTAAGTACTTGCCGACCCTGGCTCGGCTATTCGTCTACTGACGAATTATACCTATGCCTTCACAAAATGTCCTCAGACAAAGAAGTTTGTTTGCTTTGCACATTTTGTGACCCTACAGAGAATCGAACTCTGATTTAAGCCTTGAGAAGGCTCCGTCCTAACCGTTAGACGATAGGGCCCACTTCTCTCCGATATACTATCGGAGCTTCGCGGGGCAAGCGGCGGTCAATCAAACCAACACTTGTCCTTCGAAGCTCAAATACTATTTGAGCGTAGGAGGAGACGATAAGGCTAATCAAACACAGAATAACGAATAAAAGCCAAGTAATCAAGCAAAAACTAGCGTTTTTGCCACTCCTTATCCTGTCTCACAAGTAAATTTTCTTTTAATTCTGGGTGTGCAATCACCTCTTCTACCGCCCGTTCCATTCTCGCACCCTGCGAACCTTTAGCAAGAATGACATCTCCTTTCTCAATTATATTTTCTAAATGTTTACCAGCTTCTCGCGGGTCATCAAATTGAAAAATATTTTTTTCATCCATACCAGCATTTAGAGCTCCTTCAGCGAAATATCTAGCTCGTATACCTACAGTGATAAGAATGTCACAAATCTCCCCAACTAACTTACCAGCATTTTTGTGCTCATCCATAGAATATTTACCGAGCTCAAGCATATCGCCCAAAATAGCAATTTTCCGTCCGGTAGTGTTTATTTGCTTAATAGTCTCAAAGGCTTTAGCTAAAGCAACGGGAGATGAATTATATGTATCATCTATAATCATAGAATTTTTTATGCCTTCGACAAGCTTCATTCTACCAACAGGGGGTCTGTATTTACCAAGTGCATCTGCCATTTTGACAATATTTAGGTTTTGAGAAATTCCAACTCCAATAGCGGCGAGTATTGTGTAGACATGTTGATGCCCAACAGAACCATGTATAAATATCGGCACAGAATTACCCGAATAATCCACTTTAAAATTGATACCGGATGGCACTTCAATGTTACCTTTCTTTTCATAAATAATATTGTAATTTGAGGCGATGAGATTTGCATTTCCATTTTCTCCGTAAATAATAGTTGCCCCTCCATGTTCATTTTTAAATGACAAAGCATCTGGATCATCACCATTTACAATCAAAATACCATCCCTCTTTAAAGCTCTAGCAAGAAATAGTTTTTCCTTAATAACAGCTTCTGGGGACGGAAAAAACTCTACATGAACCGGAACTTTGCTGAAACGTGTGATGACCGTAACATCTGGTTTGATCCAATGAGTAATTTTTTCTATATCCCCCGGTCTGTCGGCTCCCACCTCAAGGACAAGCCATTTGGGATATTTTCGTGAAAAAATTATTATATAAAGACCAACAAAAATATTTTTTATCCAAAGAAATAAATTATTCCAACCACTAGGGCAACCAAGTATAGTCAAAGGAACACCAAGCTCACTATTGAAACTTTTTTCACTTTTACGTGTGTGGTATGTACTTGATAACACAGCGTAAATAGCGTCCTTGGTTGTGGTCTTGCCGACACTCCCTGTTACTGCGACAATATTTGGTTTAAATTTTTTGAGAACAAGCCTTGCTTCCCAAGTAAGGATACTGACAATGATTGATTTTAAAAATATTTTTCCCATAATTTTATAAATTAGGTTTTAGGCTCTAGGTTCTAGGCTTTAGGAATTAGAATTTCTAACGCCTAGTGCCTAACGCCTACCGGTCGGGTGGAATTTCATAATAATTTATTAAAAATTTAGTTGTGTCAATAAATGACGTGGTTAGTGTTTCGGAAGCATATCTCACATTTTTAGGATAATACGTATAAAGAAAAACTAGAAATTTAGCGTTATAAGCTGGGAAATATCCGAAAAATGAATGGAGGTACCTATCTTCATAATAACCGCCTCCATTTGGATTAGCAACCTGAGCTGTACCAGTTTTGGCAGCAACACTATAGTTTGGTAATTTTACTGTACCGTCACGAAGAGCTTTATCCACAACCACTACAAGCATTCTAGATATCTCATCGGCCGTTTCTTTTTTAATTACCCTTATTCCTTCTCCGCCAGCCACCTCTTTTGATATGCCAATTTTATAGTTAATCGTTGAAGCAACGTGCGGGGTAACGAGAAGCCCCCCATTGGCAAGTACTGAAAGCGCTCGGGTTATTGCTAAAGGTGTCATAGCTATTCCTTGCCCATAAGAAGCTGTAGCGTGCTCTATATCTCGTGGACTTTTTAGATTATCCACAAGACCAGTAGCCTCGTTTGGAAGATCAATTCCTGTTATGGAGCCGAGCCCAAAATTTAACATATACCGTGAAAAATTTTCCTTACCCATTTTCAAAGCCACAAAAGTAGCACCTGTGTTTAGGGACTGATTTAAAACCTCCTGCATATTTACCGTACCACGACCTTTACCGTCATAGTTTGAGATTGTTTTATTATTTAAAGTAAGGAAACCCGCATCATAATAAGTAGTTGCTGCTGTTACCGCACCAGAATCAAGGCCGACTGCCATTGTAAGTGGCTTCATAATTGACCCCATTTCGTAAACACTTTCAACTATAGGGTTTGAAAAAATAAGAGAACTTTTTTGTTCTTGAGGAAAATTTGGATTGAAAGCGGGCCCCATTGCCATAGCAAAAATTTTTCCTGTTTTAGGCTCTATCACAATTCCACCAGAATAATCGGAATCCCAAGTTTTATTAATCTTTGCAAGTTCGGTTTCTAAAAAAAACTGAACTTGTGGCTCAATAGAAGTTACAACATCACCCTCAATTTTTGGTTTACTTGAAATACTTTGCTGAATATCAGTAAAAATTTCAGCAAAAAAGTTTACATAAACAGAATCATTACTACGATTAAGAATGTCTTCATAATATCGCTCCAGACCATATCGCCCAGCAAGATCGTTACCTTTATAAGCCACAAGCCCAAGTGCATGAGAAGCTATCTCATCACCGGGATACAACCTCCACTTTTCTTGAGAAATAGTAAGCCCTGGAATATGAAGCGCGGATATCTTATCTGCCGTCGATATATCAACCCTCTTTAATATCTCCTCATACGGATCCCCTTTTTTCGCAACCCCCTCAAAGAAAAGTGTTTGGTCCAAAGTCGGCACAATTTCTTTTATTTTGTCAAAAGATGCTTGAGGGTCAGTGATAGAGTCTGGTGCGATAGCAACGATAAATCCATTTTCTTGTGTAGCAGCGGAAACCTGACTTCCGTCTTTATTTGTGAAATAAATATTGCCACGATTAAATACATTTGACACTGGGCGAACATACTGTCTATCAGCACGCTCTTTGAAATTTTGGCCTGAAACAATTTGAACAAAGTAAAGCTTGGCAACGAGAACAAGAGCAAATAAGGAAATAACCACAAAAATAAGTCTAATACGCCGTGGAAAATTTGCTTTCATTATAAAAGTAAGGATTTATCTTAAAGAGTTTAAGGACAAAATATCTGGAGTCTTTCTTGAAATAAAAGCTGATTTTTCAACGTTTTTGAAACCAAGGGTATAAGCAAGATCTAAATTAACCTTATTTTTCAAAGTAATATACTGAAACTCAAGCTCCCCAACTTTTGAACCAAGTGTATTTAGAGCTTGCTCTGCCCTCCCCCGTTCTACAACATTCAAAACAGTTCTCTCTATAAGATAACCGTAAAAAGCAAACAAAATTACAGCTGTAAATACCAACACCCAGACTATATTTTTTTTGTTATTAAATTGTAATATTTTTTCAGTCATAAATTCGTAATACTAATATACTAATTGTTACCAATATACGAATGGCTACAAATGTATGTCATTGTCACATTAGTATTCATTCGTAGATTAGTATTCATTCGCATATTGGTATGTTTATCTAGTTTTTTTGAATAATTCTCAACTTCGCGCTTCGTGATCTTGGATTTTCTAAAATTTCTTCGCGGGTCGGAACTATAGGTTTTTTTGTAATAAGTACAGCTTCTTCCGCTTTATTTTTTTCTCTAAAATAATTCTTTACAACCCTATCTTCCAAGCTATGAAATGAGATGACCGCCATTCTTCCTTTTGGTGACAATCGCTCAAAACCTTTGGTAATCCCCTCTTTCAAACTTTCAACCTCATCATTTACTGCAATTCGTAAAGCTTGAAAAGTTTTTGTCGCTGGGTGGATCTTCATTCGATGATAAAAAGTTGGTGTAGCCATTTTTATAACCCCTACCAAATCAAATGTTGTCTTAATGAGCTTCTTCTTTCTTTCAACAACAATTGCTCTTGCGATTCTTTTGGCAAAGCGCTCTTCACCATAACCCTCCAAAATTGCCACGATATTTTCTTCATCCCAATTGTTTATGATCTCTTCAGCTGTAATATCTTCTGGAGAAATATTTTCTTTGAAAGTCATCAGAAGTGGTTCATCTTTTTGAAATGTAAATCCCCTACCCGATTCTTCAAATTGATTGGAGGACAAACCGAGATCAAAAAGAATTTTGTCAACACTTTTTAAACCAAGCTCATCTAAAACTTTATTCATATTACGGAAACTTTCTTTGTGAAAAGTCACTGACGAACTGATGGATGACAAACGAATCTTTGATCTATCTAGAGCTTTTTCATCTAAATCAAGACCGATAACCCTTACCTTGTCACAAAACTTTTTCAATACCATTTCACTGTGACCGCCGCCACCCAAAGTACCATCAAGAAAAGTATCACCAGTTTTGATGTCTAATCCTTCAATCGAAGATTGTAAAAGAACAGTTTTGTGCAACATGACCGTTATAACATCCCAATTTCACCCAGTTTTTCCGCCATTCCATCTGCTTGTTTCTCAATTTTTTTCTTGTATTCTTGCCATTTTGAATCGTTCCAGATTTCTATACGATTATGTACCCCAGTAAACACAACCTTAGTTTTCAAGCCAGCGAATTCTTTCAAAAAATCTGGAATGAGAATTCTGCCGATTGTGTCAACTTCTACTTCTACAGCTCCCGCTAACATAAAACGACTAAAACCTCTTTTATCTGACTGCACCATACCAAGCTTTGAAAGTTGTTCGGAAATTTTCTTCCACTCTTTCATCGGATAAAGAAACAGACAACTATCAAGACCGTGAGTAATAACAACTTTTCTACCAACTTCTTTTCGAAACTTTGAAGGTAGAGAAATTCTCTTTTTTTCGTCAGTTGTATGTGTGTATTCGCCGATTAACATGATAGATTTTCTTAGCGAGCGGATCGAGTTTTAGAAAATCATCACCCTGTTAAATCCCGCTCACGGGATCATTCGCTTCTGCGAATGATATTTAACAGGGTTAAGGAAATTATAGTCACTACGTTCCTCAATTTTCTTAATACCACTCTCTCCCACTTAGTTACTATTGTATAACACTTCTTCCCACAATACTAATAAAGTTATCCACAGCATAAACCGAGGTATTTCCTCGGTTTATTGCTAGTCCAAAGTTTAAAGTTGAATGTCCAAAGTAAAACCGAAACATTCAAAAACCGAGGAAATACCTCGGTTTTTTTACTTTACGAACTTTATAGACCTGTCTGCCGTGCTCGGCACAGGCAGACTTTGGACTTTTAGACTACCCTCTACCCTTTTGGGCGCAAGGTTGGGAAAAATATAACTTCTCTAATATTTTTAGTGTCAGTCAAAAGCATAGCCATTCTATCAATACTTAAACCGAGCCCACCGGCTGGTGGCATTCCATACTCCATTGCTTCAATATAATTTTCATCTTTCGGCTGGGCTTCGGCGTCGCCATCAATTCGCTTTTTTTCTTGTTGTGTAAAACGCTCACGCTGTTCGATTGGATCATTCAATTCTGAAAAAGCATTTAGAACTTCAAAACCCCCAACAACAATTTGGAACCTCTCAATAAATTCAGGATCCTTGTCACTTTGTTTTGCTAGTGGCGAAAAAGCTTTTGGGTAATCAGTAATAAATGTTGGCTGTATTAGCTTTGGTCGACAAGTTTTTTTATAAATAGCATCCATAATTTTTTCTATTCCATAACTTGGGTCCACTTTTATACCAAGTTGTGTTGCTTTGAGAGATAAATCATCGCGAGTAATGCTTTCCGGATGAGAGATGAGAGCGTATCCCCTCAATAAATCTAAATAAGCAATCTTTGAGAACTTTTTACTGAAATCTATTTTTTGCTTATCAAAAGTTACTTCTGTACTTCCGACAACTTTTTTCACAAGATTGCGAATAAGTTTTTCCACAAAAATCATTTGCTTGTCCGCATCACTATATGCTTCATACCATTCTACTGTTGTAAATTCTGGATTATGAGTTGCATCAATCCCCTCATTCCTAAACAATCGTCCAATTTCATAGACTTTCGGGAAACCTGCAACCAGAAGTTCTTTCAAATAAAGTTCCGGTGCGATGCGAAGATACAGATCTATATCAAGCGCATTGTGATGAGTAAGAAAAGGTTCAGCTGTCGCTCCACCGGCAATCGGCTGAAGAACAGGGGTTTCAAATTCAACAAATCCTTCACTATCAAGAATCTTACGAAGTTCCGAAACCAATCTGGCCCGCAACAAAAAACGATTCTTAACCTCAGGAGACATTAATGCGTCCAAATATCTTTTACGAAATCTTTCTTCAACATCGACAAGACCGTGCCATTTTTCGGGAAGCGGTCGTAAACTTTTGGAAAGCATCTTCCAGCTACCGACTTGAATCGTTTTTTCTTCTCGTTTAGTTACAAAAAGTTTTCCTTCTACTTCTACAAAATCCCCTATGTCTACCACCTCAGAAAAAAGCTCGAATGAATCGTCTGCAACAGCTTCTCCTTTTTTCAAAAGTCCTTGAAATTTTGCCGTACCATCATCAAGATTAAAAAAAGTTAAACCACCCTGAGGACGAAGTGACATTACTCTACCGACGATAGAAACCTTTTTACCTGCTTTGGAAAGTTTTCCGAAATTTTCTACGAGATCTATGAGGGTATAATCTTGAGACGAAAAAACAGGATAAGGATTAATCCCTTCTTTTTTCAACTTTTCCAATTTCTCCAAACGATTATTTCTAATTTCCTCTAAAGAAGCCATGTCTAATGATTATTTACAATAAAAGAAAGTATAGCACAACACTTAATATTCTCAAAAAAAGGGCTGATACAAAAATACAGAAGATAAACTTCTGTATTTTTGTATCCTATTTAATGTCTATTACTTTGTATTTAATCTTTCCGGTCGGAGTAGTGAAAGTAAAAGTTTCGTTTTTGCTTTTTCCTACGACGGCGCTACCAAATGGAGACCTAACAGAAATTTTACCAGAACCCGTATCGGCCTCCTCAGAACCAACAATTGTATATGTTTGAGATTTACCGTCGGATTCTTTTTCTACGGTAACGACTGACCCGACGACAACAATAGTATTACTACCATTAGATGAGGATACAATAATCGCTGACTTTAAAATTGTTTCTAGTCTGAAAATTCTATCTTCTACCACAGCCTGCATGTCACGAGCCTCGTGATATTCTGCATTTTCAGAAAGATCTCCTAGAGATTTGGCGTATTCCAAACTTTCCGCAACTTCTTTTCTGCGAACATGTTTAAGATTATCAAGCTCTTTCTTGAATTCTTCGTATTTATCTTTTGTTAAATAATTCTTCTCTTCTGGCATAATTTTATGTACACAAGGCCTAAAAAGGCCTGGATTTAATAATCAATATTGGATTGCAATTTTATACTATATATAAAAAAAGTCCAGCATTAACGAAATTGTTAATTGACAATTACGAATTATGAATTTCAAACCTGTGTTACCGGTATCTTTATAACTCGTAATTCGTAATTTTTAATTCATAATTATTTAAAGTATTGTGGTGTGTGAATAGACATCCAATCAAAAAGATTTCGCATTACATATGTACCTCCAACCGTATTGTGACTTGGTCCTTTTTCCATCACCACAGCAAAAGCGTATTTTGGATTATTGTATGGGAAAAAACCAACTGACCAAGAATTAACCAATGCTTTGGCAACGCCAAGTTCAGCAGTACCAGTTTTAGCTGCCACATCTACATATGAGACATTTAATCCAGAGGCGATTCCATCAGTAACAGCCTGACGCATTCCTTCTTTTGCTACCTTAAAGCTATCTTTAGCAAAACCGAGACGACGGATAACAGATACTGATTGACCCATAAGCACATTTGGTCTGACTAAAGTTCCTTCGTTGGCAATAGCTCCAATCGCCCGCACTGCTTCTAATGGTGTTACTTGAAAACCATACTGACCAATAGCAGTAAAATAAGTATCCCCCACCCTCCAGTCTTCTCCGTTGAAATTATCCTTTTTCCATTCCGGATCGGGAACAACTCCAGATTTTTCCCCAAAAAGGTTTATCCCCGTTTTTTCTTGAAAACCGAAAGCGTCAGCGTATTTTTCAATATTATAAATTCCCAAACCTTTTTGATCACCAAAACCACCACCTACTTCATAAAAGTAAACGTCCGAAGAAACCGCAATGGCTTTTCTCATATCAACCCAACCGTGGGCTTTCCAGTCTGTAAACACAGATTTTTTATCTGGGAAAAATGGGTTTGGAAGAGAAATAGAACCAGTACTCAAAATTTGCTTCAAAGGATCAATGATTTTTTCTTCAAGCGCACCGATCGCCACAAAAGGTTTGACGATAGAACCTGGTGTATAAAGACCAGACGTTACTCTGTCCAAAAATGGAGTGTTCGTATCTCGGAGATATTGATTTATTTTTTTTGAATCAGAGCCTTCCGATAAAACAAATGAGTCGTATTCGGGGAAACTTACCAAAGACAAAATTTCCCCACTAGAAATATCCATGATAACACCAGCACCACCTTTGAATCCAAATTCTTTAGCTGTTTCCGCTATGTCTTTATAAAACCTACCTTGAACTCCAGAGTCAATAGAAAGCATGACACTTTCGCCATTTTTAGGTGGTTGCATAACACTTTCAGATTGTAATTCACCCTTAGCATTAGTTTCAACAATTTTGACACCATCTGATCCAGATAGATCGTCGTTGAAAAATTGCTCCACACCATCCATCCCATCAATACTTTTTTGATAATAAAATCCATACTTATCTTTGGATGGATACTTCACATAACCCAATAAAGTAGAAAATCCCGGTACCGAGGGGTACCCTCTATGCAAAAATTCCGGAGCAGATGGATCAAGAAAATTTGTGACCAAAATATCACCATTTCTATCAAAAATGATCCCCCTGTTAGCAAAAATAGCAGTGTGGAGAAGGCGATTATTTTCACTCTTATTTTGATATATTTCACCCTTAACAACCTGAAGAATAGAGAGTTTAGAAATATAAACAACAACAATCAAAGCGAAAAAAATGCCCAAGAAAAAAAATGTTCTTATTGGTATAGGTCTTTCAAGCCTCCCTTCAAATTGAGAAGTGTCAAATTTTGGCAGATTACTTGAATCAATAAAAATTTCATCAGGGTAAATTTCCTTGCCCCCCTTGTGATGTCTCCGACTAAAAAAATTTTTAATATTTTTTAAAAACACGTGAATATAGATATGGTAAATTTAATTTTGATAAAATTTTAATTTCTTTTTTAAATATAAAGATGTCAAAAAAATAATTGCGGAATATAAAGTAAAAGCAAAATTCAAACCAAAAAACATGTCCAGAGAGACCCCATAAACTGAATCTATTATAAATCCTGCTATAAGAATTTCATAATAAGAATTGAAGTAAAAAACCAAAGCCAAAGCCACTATCACAAAAATATAACCAGGAAAAACAAAAATTCCAATAAACAGAAGAGCATCAATAATAATACGTAGGATTTTAGGGCTCATATTTTACAAACTAGTATCTACCAACATCAACTTTATCTGAGAAATATTAACAGGACTCTTTAGAAGCACGTGACGAAAAGAATCTTCTGGATTTGTTTCTATACTAAACACTACTCCTAAAATTTTACTAAATAATCCGGGTAAGACAAAAATATCCCCAGAAACAATATCGATCTCACGAGGTACCATAACATCAAAATTACCACCTCCTTGTCCAATAATTTCTAAAGAAATATTGTTACGAACATTTACTACTTGTATTTTTTCTCCAGCAGTAGAATACAATTTTGCTTTAGAGGCCTGTCCATAAACCTCAATAATTTCCCCTAAAACAATACTTCCGTTAGCAAAAATTCTGTTCCCATTTTTCACGTCAAGATTACTACCCACATCCAATATAACGGTGTCATAAGAAGATTGTGGTGGTTTGACCAAAACAGTCGCAAGAATATTATTAGAAGTATTAGTTCTACTAAAAAGTTCTTTCAAGTCATTATTTTCCTTAACGAGGATATCCCTATCCAAAAGAAGGAACTTCACAGAATCAAGTTCTGTTTTAAAAATATTGTTTTCTTTAATAAGATTATTCCTAGAACCAAGAAAACCACCGACCATTCTTATATTTTGAGAAAAGAAATTGTCCGATCGCCATAATGGACGAGCAAGAAAGTTAAATATCCCACCAAAAAAAGATGGGAAAAAACTTTGAGCCAAAATTACAAAAATAAGAAAAACGGCAACGACAAGAACTGGGAACATAACCCCTCTTGTTTTTTTACTTTTTTGAAGGTAAATCATCTTCGTTCGCAATTAACACTTCTTTGAAAGTTTCCATATCCTCTAAAATGATACCTGTGCCTCGAGCTACCGCAGTCAAAGGATCATCCGCAACATGAACGGGAATCTTTATATACTCTTCAAGTATAGGTCCTAAACCTTTAATCAATGCCCCTCCTCCAGCCAAGTAAACGCCTCTATGCATAATGTCAGACATAATTTCTGGCGGAGTCGCTTCAAGCACTTCTTTCGTAGACTCAATCAAAGTATCTATAGACTGTGATATCGCTTCACGAACATCCGAATCAGTAACAACTACCTCGCGAGGAAGACCTGTGATTAAATCACGTCCTTTTATAACCGCCTCAAGAGAAGCTTCAGTAGGCACCACGGCTCCAATAGCAATTTTTATATCTTCAGCTGTTTTTTCTCCAATTAAAATTTTAAATTCACTTCGTATGTATGAAATGATATCCGTATTTAACTTATCTCCAGCTACTCGTAGATTTTTTGAACTAACAACACCTCCAAGAGAAATAACTGCTATATCAGAAGTTCCTCCTCCTATATCAATTATCATATTGCCAACCGGCTCCATAACAGGCAGTCTCATACCAATAGCGGCAGCCATAGGTTCCTCTACAATATGCACTTCGCGTGCACCAGCATTCTTTGTAGCGTCACGCACAGCCCTTATCTCCACATTTGTAATACCAGAAGGTACTCCAACAACAACTCGCGGACCAAACATTTTTTTTGAATCTTTCTGAGCTTGATTAACAAGGTAAGTAATCATTTCCTCAGTCACCTCAAAATCAGAAATCACACCATCAACAAGGGGGCGAATTGCAATAATATGGGCAGGTGTTCGCCCAAGCATTTGTTTTGCCTGAGAACCAACCGCAACTACTCGACCAGTTTTCTGGTTTACAGCAACAACAGAAGGTTCATTTAAAACGATACCTTTTCCGCGCACATACACAATAGTATTTGCGGTACCCAAATCAATGCCTATGTCGTGAGACGTAAGCGCATAAAAATTTTTTAATCTTTTAATCATTTATTTAATCAAGGACCAATGAGTTTTTTCAAAAAAACTTTATCAAATAATTCCTTCTCTGACACCATATTCATCTCACCTGTTTTTCTTTCTTTGATTTCCACTTTACCTTCTTTCAGTGATCTCTCACTTATAACCAAACGGTATGGCATACCAAGAAGGTCTGAATCAGCAAACTTTTCTCCCGGCCTAACCTCCCTGTCATCATACAGAACGTCAATTCCTTCTTTTTCCAATCGTGCCATAATGTCCTCGGCCTTTGCTCTAACCTCCGCGCTATCTCCCAACTCTACCAAATGAATGCTAAACGGTGCAACCTCTTTGGGCCAGACAATACCATCCTTATCTGAAAGAACCTCAACGATAGTACCCATAAGTCTGCCAATTCCGATACCATAGCAACCCATTATAACCTTCTTTTTTTCTCCTTTTTCATCCAAATAAACAAGATCGAACGCATCTGAAAATTTGGTTCCTAAATTAAAAATATTTCCAACCTCTATAGCTTTTTCTTTTTGTAGTTTATCATTATCACATTCAGGACAAACCTTCTGTTCGGCAATAATTTCCTCGTTTACTGCAACTTTACATTTTTCACAAATGTGAATCGTATCCTCACCAGTGACAGCTAACGTCTGGAATTCTTGAGAATACTTGCTAAAAGTACCCCCCGAAGCAAAAGTTATATAGGTTTTACTGCCGATCCCCGCTCGCTCAAAAATTTTCTTATAAGCTATTTTAGATTTTTCATAGAAATCATTGTGCTCTTTTTCATCTTTAGAAAAAGAATACAGATCTTTCATCAGAAATTCTCGCCCACGTAATATACCTGATTTCGCCCGAAGTTCCATTCTAAATTTATTTTGAAATTGATATAAAGAAAACGGTAAATCTTTATATGAAGAAACATATTCTCTGGCAATCGGAACAACAATCTCTTCATGTGTCGGTCCAATAGCCACTTCTCTCCCAGAAGAATCTTTTACCTTATATAAATCATCCATCGTATTCCATCTTCCTGTAGCCACCCATTTTTCTTTTGGGTGAAAAGTTGACATAAATATTTCTTGCCCACCCAAACCATTTATTTCTTCACGAATAATATTTTCAATTTTTTTGATTACTCTCAATCCCAAAGGCAAATACGAATAGACCCCTGCCATTTCTTTGTGGATAAAACCTCCACGGATTAAAAGCTCAGCATTTTTTGAAACCTCATCTTTTGGGGCTTCTTTTCGTGTTTTTGTAAAAAGTTTTGACTGTAACATTGGAACCTATCTCAAAAATAATGAATAATACAAACGTTACAATTTCTAGGAAAAAATGAAGGATGAGGAAGAAGGCATAATTTCATTATGCCGACCAACGAAACTTCATTTTTTACAGAAATTTTAATGTTTGGATATTCAAGTGATTTCATATTAGTTTTATTATAACGGTTATTTTTGAGATAGGTTCCAGCTACACAATCTTACAGCAATCTTTGCTGTAATACAAACTACTATTTAGAGAATCAAAAACACTCACAACCACCCTAGCGGTATGAAGAAACTATAAAAAAGTCTTTTTGAACTAAATCTACAACAGCCGTTGGATCTCTCTCAAATTCTTCTAGCAAATCAGGATGTCCGTCCAACACTTGATCTAAAGCAATATTAAAATTTGCACTATTTTTTAAAATCCATTTTCCGATGATTTTATAGTCATCACTTCCACAAAGTCTCACCGCAAGTAAAAACTGGATCTTTTGGTAAACATCCTCTTGCGCCTCAATATCATCCTCCATAGTTTCGGTAATTTTAAGAACCTCACTATTTTGGGGAGATTTTATATCTTCATCGCGCCCTTCATCTTTTACTGAGAAACTCTCAAATGACATATTTATATTTTATCTTAAAATTTTTAACTAAACCAGACGGGGCGTATTTAGAATAATTTTACAATATCGTGAAATGTCACAACCACCATAAGAATAATCAATAAAGCAAAACCTATAGTATTTATAATGTTGGCAATTTTCGGATTTATAGGAGACCTTTTTATAGCTTCAATCGCTACAAAAAGAAGCCTTCCTCCATCCAATGCGGGAAAAGGAATAAGATTTATAACAGCAAGATTTATTGATATAAAAGCCGTAAATGAAAGCAGGTATACAAAACCCAGATTCGTTACATCCCCTACAATACCTACAATACCTACAGGGCCTGCAACTTGAGAAAAATCTCCACGACCCAAGATAGCATTACCTATAAATATCCCCAATCCTATAGTTGTAGCCCAGATCAAATTTATAGTTGTTTTCAAACCCTCAATTACCGCAGGTAATATAGGCAACTTTAGTACTCCAATCATATCCATAGAAATACCAATAGCTTTTTTATCTATAGCAATCCCCGACTCTGGGCGTACAGTGGTTCTTAGGGGAGTAAGGGCTGAATCACCCCGACTATAAGAAACAATTATTTCACTATCACCATGCTCTGTAATAAATCTAGACACATTCTCAGGAGTTAATTCGCTCAAAGTATCGTTCCCTGTGGTCATTGAGAGAATACTGTCTCCCGCTTTGATATCTGCTTTTTCTGCTGGGGAATTTTTTACTACACTTGTAATAATAAGCTTCACATCAGTAACAGAACCGGCACCGATATAATTTGCCGGCGTAGGAAGTCCCCAAAGAAAACCTGCTGAAATAAGTATCCACGCAAAAACAATATTAAAAGCAACACCAGCGATCAAAACAGAAGCCTGCACTCCACGAGATTTATTTACAAAACTTTTTTCTTTTTCAGGGCCACTTATAGATTCATCATCTGGATTCTCGCCAAATATCTTTACAAAACCACCAAAAGGAATTGCATTTAACGTATAATCTGTTCCGTTTTTTCGCCACAATGTTGCAATTCTAGGAGGATAACCCAAACCAAACTCATCAACACGAATACCATTTTTCTTAGCAACCAAAAAATGCCCCAACTCATGAACTAGTATCAAAACTACCAATATGATGATAAATATAATTATACTCATTTGTAAAATACTAATATACGAATTTATGCGAATGATACGAATGTCTACAAATGTTTGGCGTAGTTATATTAGTAGCTATTAGTAGATTCGTGTTCATTCGTTGATTGGTATGACTATGCCGTGATTTCTTTCTCTTTTTTTTCTACAACCTCTTCCAGCTTCTTCGTTGTCTCGTCTACAATTTTTTGCATTTCATTTTTTAATCTAAATTTCTCATCTTCACTCATTTCGCCTTCTTTCTCTTTTTTCTGAATCTCTTCCCAAATTTTTTCACGTTCCATACGAAGGGTCACTTTTGCATCTTCGTGTTTTTGTTTAGCAACTTTGACCAACGCAACTCGACGTTCAGAAGTAAGCTCTGGAAACATTACCCTTACACCCTTATCATCAACCATTACCGACAACCCAAGGTTTGCAACAGAAATCGCCTTTTCTATACTTTTTGCCTGTGACATATCCCAAGGAGTAATCCGAATAGACCTAGCGTCCTCTCCTACTATATTTGCCAATTGATTTATCGGCATCATTGCACCATAAGATTCAACCATAACACCGTCCAAAATAGATGGATTTGCCCGGCCCGCACGAACAGTGGAGAGTTCCTTTTTTAACCACTCCTCAACATCCTTCGCTTTTTGTTTAAATTCAGAAAAATTATATACCATAGATTTTATAAATATTAGCTTTGTAACAATAATACCAGAATATAAACATATACTCCAGCTCAATATTCTCCAAACTGGACAAGAAAACGCAACTGTGCTATAAGTATCTGGTGTGGTTTGACCTCGCCTTGCCGGCTAGAGATCCCGCACCTCTGGCTCTGTTTGTTAATCACCCGACGATTAACGGCAGAGCCATTTTTTTATACCTACAAGACAGGGACAAAAAGACAAATGTGTTCTAAAAGCATTTTTACAGACGGAGACCTGTCATTTAAGTAACTTCTACATTTAATAATTTGTTCGAATACCAAGATATGTTCAGGACTAATTTTCTTCATATTAACTTTCTCTCTAAAAACAACCTCCAAAGCATTCAGAAATTCAATCGCTTTTTGTTTGTTTTTTTCTTCGATAACCTCAACGAACATTGAAATACGTTTTGCTTGGCTAGTCTTCAAAAATTCTTCCGCCGTTTTTCTATCACCAGATTCCAAATCACCAACAGTCTTTCTAGATATAACAACCATTCGAGACTTAAGGGTTGGCAAATAAACTTCACTTGAACTAGTTAAAATAAAAAAGTGGGTTTTTGGTGTTGGTTCCTCAAAAATTTTCAGTAATGAATTTTGCGCTTCGTGAGTAATAAAGTCTGTAGAAATGACAAAAATCTTTTCAGTATCACTAAAAGCTTTATTGAGGTGCATCTCTTGAATCATTCTCGCCTGATCTATACCAAAACCATCAAATTCACCATGCCAAAAATCTGGGTTGCCTTTTGTCTTCACCCCAACCTGTTTTTCCAAAAAATCACAAAGTTTTACAAACAAATCTGATTTATCACCTTCTACGAGATAGGCGTGATGCAAATTTTTGCTGTTTTTGTAAATATCAATAATAGAATCCATAAGAGTATCGTTAGCATATTATAGCAAGAGAATAGCTCTAGTAAAAACTGCACTTATTTCTGTGAAATACTATAAACACGTCATCCAGTTTGTTCGATATATCAAACAAACTGAAAACTTGACAAGTTTACCCACTGAAGCTATTGTCCATCATAGAACATTGAGAGCTCGTAGCTCTTTAGGCCTAGTAAAAGGAGAACTGCCGTGGCAAAGAAATCAGTGTTTGAAACTCTTCGGGAAAAAATTGTGAAAATTATGACTCTGGCGAAGAAAATCAACGACCCGGAAAAACTTCATCGAAACGGACTCCAGTTGGATAGTTTGCAACTCAAGATCGTCGAATCATCAAACGTTCTTTCTTGTCAAGAAATCATTGTTCTCATGTTGCTTATCGCCTGCGCAGAGCAATACCATGTGAGCAGAAGAAATCGCCTTTACAGCAAATAGGCAAGGATACCGAACTCAATCCGAAAACTAATAACCACCACCCGCCCAGCGGGTTTTTTTATATAAAATATCTCCAATATAGAGCGATATATCGCTCTATATTGGAGATATTAAGCAAAAAAGAAGTCAAATAAAAAGGGTAGCAGTTTTAGATGAAGTTCAATATAAATAAACCACCACAGTAAAAAACGCCATTTTTGGATAAAATTCGAGACGAATTATGATTTTACAACTAAGCTGTACTTATCAGTACAGCGAGGGAGAAAAATTATAATTCAACAAAGAAGATTGCTGAGGATAGTGTGACCAAGCTGAGATATTTTGAGAGAATTTCGATGTAAAATAAAATTTTGACGACCACGCTGTATGATTAATACTGCACGGGAGTAAAAATTTTATTTGACGAAGAAATTATCCAAAATTTCTCGGCGGCTATTTTTTTGAGATTATTGTTTTCTTGTAAGTATCTAAGTGTTCTAACGCAATACCCGTCCCCTTCACCACACAATACAGGGCATCTTCAGCCAAAACCGCTTTCACACCAGTCCTACGAAAAATAAGTTCTGGTAAATTACGCAATTGGGAAGAACCTCCTGTCATAATAATTCCCCTATCAATAATATCAGAGGCAAGTTCTGGAGGGGTGTCTTGAAAAACATCTTTGACGGCTTTTACCATTTCGCGCAATTCTCTACTAATTGCTTTTACAATCTCATTTGTTTTTATTTCTACCGAACGAGGAAGACCTGTAATAAAATCACGCCCTTTGATTGTGACAGCTAGTTCTTCATCCAGAGGAATTGCTGACCCTATTCTTATTTTTATGTTTTCCGCTGTCTTATCACCAATACCAAGATTGAAAGTTTTTTTAATATAATCGGTAATAGCATAATCAATTTTATTTCCGGCACATTTTACAGACGTAGAAGCCACAATACCGCCAAGAGAAATTACAGCTACATCGGTCGTTCCACCGCCAATATCTACGATCATATGCCCCACGGCCTCTTGAATCGGAATACCCGCGCCGATCGCAGCAAGAATCGGCTCTTTAACAACGTACGCATTTTTTGCACCAGCCTTGATAGCCGCTTCAATCACAGCGCGACGTTCGGTAGATGTCACCCCAGCAGGCACGGAGACTAAAACATCTGGCTTCACAAAGTTCCATTTTCCAAGAGCTTTGTTTATATAATACCGAAGCATAGCCTCCGTCACGCGATAGTCAGCTATGACACCATCTTTCATCGGCCGATAAGCAATAATATTTTCTGGAGTTTTCCCAATCATATTCTTTGCCTCAAGACCAATAGCAAGAATTTTATTATCTTCTTCAGAAACAGCTACAACAGATGGTTCATTTAGAACAACACCTTTTCCAGGCACATAGACAAGAGTGCTCGTAGTTCCAAGGTCAATTCCTAGTTTTTTTGAAAAAAAAGACATAAATTTAAAAGTAAACCCCAATACGTTATTATCAAATACAAAACCTTACAAAAGTAAATATATAGTATTCTATTTTGGTAAATAAACAAGCCCGGGCACTAAGCTTGTCACAGCTTTTATTTTGTAATAAATAATCATAAATATACACAAGTTTATGCTAATAATTTTCTTAAAAATAAAGAAATTATTTGAAAAAGCAAAACGGTGACAAATTTAGTGTGCGGGCAAGTTCACCCTACCAAATTCCTCCCAAACGGAACCCCTCGCAAGGGTGAATGATATTTAACAAGGTAAATGCTACTATAAAGGCCATGAATATTATCAAGGTTATCCCCATAACCCGCGGTATTTCCAAGGAAAACCTATCATATTTCACTTCGATAGACGTCCCTGTGGGATCTATCGTGCGTGTACCTTTGCGCAAAAAAATCGTAAATGGCCTTGTCGTAAGCAAAGAAAACGCCACCCTGCTCAAGTCAGAAATAAAAACATCTTCATTCGCAATTAAAAAGATTGAAAAACTGACAGCAACAAAATTTTTATCACCAGAGTTTGTAAAAAGTGCTGAAAATGCTGCAGAATTTTTCGCCACTTCGACAAGTGCCATTCTGAATGCAGTGATTCCAAAAAGTATACTGGACAATGTTGACAAAACTTTTACCAAAAGAAATTCCAACGAGGTACAAGGTACATATCAAAAATTAGTACTTCAAACAACTGACGAAGAACGTTTTACAAATTACAAAAGTCTCATTCGTGAAGAATTTGCTAGAAAATCATCTGTATTTTTTTGTGTTCCGACAATAGGCGACATACAAAAAATAAGATCCGTTTTGGAAAAAGGAATTGAAAAATATACTTTCATACTTCACGGATCTCTTCGTAAAAAAGATACTATTTTAATCTGGAACAAGATTTTGGAAGAAAATCATCCCGTCCTTATTATCGCCACAGGCCCATACCTTTGTATTCCTAGAGAAGACATAAAAACTATTATAATCGAGAGGGAAAATTCCAGATCATACAAGACCCAAACAAGACCGTTTCTAGACATCAGGATATTTGCTGAATTTCTAGCAAAAGAAACCAAATCAAAAATCCTTTTCGGCGATATCTTGCTTCGCACAGAAACATTGTGGCGAGAACAAAACGAGGAAATATTTCCATTTGCACCATTAAAATTTCGCTCACTTACCACAGCCGAGCAGGTCTTGGTAGATATGAAAGAAAAAAAAGATTCTTCCGAAAAAAAGTTCCAGATAATTTCCGATGAATTGGCAGATTTGATACGAACAAATAAAGAAAATAATGAAAATCTTTTTATCTTTGCGGTACGTAGAGGATTATCACCAACCACTGTCTGTGGAGATTGTGGACACACTGTTTCCTGCAAAACCTGCAATGCGCCGACCACACTTCACGGTGGATCAGAAAATTTTTTCTTATGCCATAGATGTGGCGAGAAAAGAAACGCGAAAGAATTTTGTGCTGTTTGTCAGAGCTGGAAACTAACAACTCTTGGTGTAGGTATTGAAACAGTAGAAAAAGAGCTCAAAGAAAAATTTTCACAGATAAAGGTTTTCGTTCTGGACAAAGATAAAGCGAAAACTCATGAAAAAGCTATGGCTATAGTAGAAGAATTCAATAATACGCCGGGAAGTATACTTCTAGGTACAGAAATGGCGCTTTTGTATATAAATAAAAAAATAGAAAATGCTGCTGTTGTATCTATTGATTCCCTATTTTCAATACCGGATTTTCGCATTACAGAAAAAATTCTTTACATTTTGCTAAATATACGATCAATGGCCCAAAAGAAATTTATTCTACAAACTAGAAATGCCGAGCAAAGTATCTTGGAATATGCACTCAAAGGTAATCTAGTTGATTTTTATAGAGAAGAAATTGAGGCAAGAAAAACTTTCGGATATCCACCATTCAATGTTTTGATAAAAATTACACTACAAGGGCAAAAACTAGCGGTTACAAAAGAGATGGAAAAATTAGAAACAATTTTTGGCAAAGAAACAATAATCACCTTCCCTGCTTTTGTACCACTAGCAAAAGGCAAATACACAATGCATGGTCTTATAAAAATTGCCCGAGAAAAATGGGTTGACAAAGAAATTTTAGCGAAGCTTCTATCCCTTCCACCACAATTTCAAATCAAAGTTGATCCAGAGAGCCTTTTGTAAAAATCAATCTCGCCAACAATTTATTTGACATATTTATACAATTATGCTAGTGTAAACATAAATTGATCTTCATCAGAAAGGACCCGCATGGGAGCTGAAAGAAAATTTAGGTTTCAATGTGATCTACCAGATAGAATGGCAAAAGTACTTGACCGAACTAAGGACAAAATGGGTGCCACAAGCCGCAGAGAGGTTGTCCAAGAAGCGATTAATGTCTTAGACATTATCGCCCAAAATCAAGGCAAAGAAGTTGCATTTCAAATGACCGATAGCGGTGCAATCCTGATTACGAAACCAAAAACGCAAAGCGAAAGCTGAGCGTTTTTTATTTTATCAAAATATGTATACTTATATGCATGGTAAAAATTGTTCAAAAAAGTGATCCTGTGCTACGAGAAACGGCCAAAGACGTTGTTATTTCAGATATTCAAACACCCAAAATACAAAAAATCCTAAAAGACATGAAAGAAGCGCTAGCTTCACAAGAAGATGGCGTGGCAATAGCTGCACCGCAAATCGGAGAATCTTTGCGAATTTTTGTTATATCTGGAAATGTTTTTGAAATAATAAAAGGTAAAAGTGAAAAAATAAATGAAAGTGAAAAATTTCCAGATATTGTTTTTATAAACCCAAAAATCACCAAACTTTCAAAAGAGAAAAAAAACATGGAGGAAGGATGTCTTAGTGTACGATATCTATATGGCAAAGTAGAACGCTCTGCAAAAGCATCAATAGAGGCCTATGACGAAAAAGGCAAGTTCTTCAAAAAGGGTGGTTCAGGTCTTATGGCGCAGATTTTTCAGCACGAAGTAGAACATTTGGACGGTGTTCTTTTTATTGATAAAGCAAAAGAAATAGAAGAGATACCTCCGGAGACAAAAAATGATCCAGCTAAAAAAATTTAGAAAATAAAAATGCAAAATAAAAAAGTATCATTCATTTTTTTTGGCACCTCAGAGTTTTCAGTATTTGTGTTAGATGAGTTAAAAGAGCTCGATCTTATCCCCTCTCTAGTCATTACGACCCCTGATAAACCAAAAGGAAGAAAACTATCATTACACCTTCGGAAGTAAAAATGTGGGCAGAGAAAAACAAAATCGAAACTCTACAACCAGAAAAGCTTGATTCTATATTTGTCGATAAGTTAAAAAGTGCCAAAAGTGACTTTTTTCTTGTTGCGTCCTATGGCAAGATTATTCCGGAAATAGTTTTGAGTATTCATCCTCACAAAACATTAAATATTCACCCCTCACTTCTTCCAAAACTTAGAGGCGCATCGCCGATACAATTTGCAATTCTACAAGAAAAAGAAACAGGTGTAACGATAATGGAGATAGACAAAGAAATGGACCATGGACCAATTGTTGCTCAAGAAAAAGTTGGTATTACCGAATGGCCACCGAGAAGAGACGTGCTAGAAAAAACGTTGGCCATATCCGGAAGTAAACTTTTAGCCAACATACTACCGAAATGGTTATCCGGAGAAATCAAACCTAAACCACAAAACCATGAAGAGGCCACTTATACCAAAAAAATAGAGAAAACCGACGGACTTGTGGATTTATCCGATGACCCTTATGAAAATTACAAAAAAATCCAAAGCTTTTATGGATGGCCGGGTACTTATTTTTTCGTCAAAAAAGACGGGAAGGAAATACGGGTAATAATAAAAGACGCCATTTTCAAAGATGGTAAATTAGAAATAAAACGCGTATTACCAGAGGGTAAAAAAGAAACGGATTGGGTTAGTTTCTGCGCCAACGGCCAAAACCCGGCAAGCCTTTAATAATAGCTTTCATTTTGGAAGCACCCCTTCTAAACAAAGTTCGCTTTTTTGTTTTGTAAGTTTTCAACTCACGCAAAATTTCATCTCTCATTTCATCTATCGCCGAATGCAAGCTCTCTTTTTCGGAGAAAGCGTATAAACTTTTTCCGTCAATTTGCATATTTATTTCTGCGCGAAAAACTTCACCAGACTTATGATGTTCTGTTGTTTTAGCAACCTCAACCTCCGCCAAAATACTGTCATTGTTCGGGTTTATAAACTTATCAAGAGAAGCTATTTTTTTATTTAAATAATCAGCAGATTCAGGTAAAAGAGTAAGATTGGTAACTTTTATATTTAGTTTCATATTGTAAATAAATTAATTAGTATGTACCTATTATACATAACTTTGTGGACTTTAGACATTCGAACTGGGACTTTTGATTACTTCTCAATATCCAATATTTTCGTAGGAGAATGATGGCCAGAAATAATTCGCACTTTACCCCTGGAAATACCAAAATGGTCTGCCACCACCTCCACCACTCGCCTATTGGCCATATTCCTTTCGGCTCTCTCCTTAACCTCTATATCAAAATGTGTTTCTGATTTTTTCTTCAAAATCTCCTTTTTCGCACCAGCTTTCACTTTTACTCTTATATACATATATACATTATAATCTCATTTTTTGATTTACATGCAAAGAAAAAATCTTTGCAATATATGTATCTTTTGATAATATAAACGACATTCCGCAGTAGCTCAGTGGTAGAGCGATCGCCTGTTAAGCGATTGGTCGTTGGTTCGAATCCAACCCGCGGAGCCCAATCTCGTTTATTATAATTTTGTTGGAAACTATAG